>NZ_VTRV01000179.1 GCF_008274655.1 Cognatilysobacter lacus
GGGCGATGCCGTCACGGCACGGGTCGGCGACGGCGACCTGCACCTGCGTGTCGAGGCATGCGCGAGTCGCGACTGACGCGAAGTCGCAAGCGCCGGTGCGTCGCGCCACGTCCGCGCGACGGGTGCCGCAGCCCCCAGCCGGCGATCCGATCCACCGCAGGGACGGATGTGCCTGCGGCCCAACGTTCCAGCCGAGGTGTGCAATGACGCAGCGGTATCCGATCTACATCGCCGGCAACCCCGTGACGGGCGACGCATGGCTCGACGTCACCGACAAGTACAGCGGCGACGTCGCCGCGCAGGTGGCGCATGCCGACGCCTCGCATGTCGAGCAGGCGATCGCAGCGGCACACGGAGCGCGCGCCGCCATGGCGGCATTTCCGCCGGACGCCCGTCGCGACGTGCTGGAACACTGCGCGCGGCGCTTCGCCGAGCGACGCGACGAACTCGCCGGGCTTCTCTGCACCGAAGCCGGCAAGCCCATCCGCGACTCGCGCGGCGAAGTGGACCGCCTGATCGATACGTTCCGAATCGCCGCCGGCGAGGCCACGCGCATCGGCGGCGAGGTGCTCGAAATGCAGGTATCGCCACGCGCCCGCGGCTTTCGCGGGATGACGCGGCGCGTGCCGATCGGTGCGTGCAGCCTGATCACGCCCTTCAACTTCCCGCTCAACCTCGTCGCGCACAAGGTGGCGCCGGCGATCGCCGCGGGTTGCCCGTTCGTCCTGAAGCCCTCCGAACGCACGCCGCTGGGCGCACTCGTGATCGGCGAGGTGCTGGCCGAAACGGACCTGCCACGCGATGCCTGGTCGGTGGTCGTCTGCGACACCACGACATCCGCGCCGCTGGTCGACGACCCGCGCATCGCGTTCATGAGCTTCACCGGCGGTCCGGTCGGCTGGGACCTGCGCGCACGTGCCGGACGCAAGAAAGTGGCATTGGAACTCGGCGGCAACGCGGCGTGCATCGTCGACGAAGACCCCGGCGTGCCGTTCGATCACCTGGTCAAGCGGCTGGTCTTCGGCGCTTACTACCAGAGCGGCCAGAGCTGCATCAGCGTGCAGCGGATCATCGCGCACGCATCGATCGTCGACCGGCTGACGCAGGCGCTGGCGGTGGCCGTGCGCGCGCTCAGGACAGGGGATCCGCACGACGAGCACACCGACATCGGCCCCGTGATCGATGCGGCCGCCGCCGATCGGCTGGTGGAGTGGATCGAGGAAGCGCGCGCCGCCGGGGGGCGCGTCCTCGTCGAAGGCCGGCGCGACGGCACGATGTTGGCGCCATGGCTGCTCGCCGACGTCCCGAACTCCGCGCGGCTGTATCGCGAAGAAGCTTTCGGGCCGGTCGCCCTGATCGAGTCGGTGCCGTCGTTCGACGCTGCCATCGACCGCGCCAACGACTCCCGGTACGGCCTGCAATGCGGCGTGTTCACGGCGCGCCTCGATCATGCGATGCGTGCATGGGATCGCCTCGACGTGGGGGGCGTGGTCGTAGGCGATGTACCGAGCGTGCGCGTCGACAACATGCCCTACGGCGGCGTCAAGGATTCCGGCGTCGGCCGAGAAGGCGTGCGTTCCACGATCGCGGAGATGACCGAAGTGCGACTGCTCGTGCTGCGCGATCCGCCTTAGCGAACTCAGCCTGCAAGGATTTCCAGCGGTTCCACCGACTCGACCAGCTCCGGCAGCGGTCGCCCGTACAGGTAGCCCTGCCCCAGCGTGCATCCCAGTTCCCTGACCAGACGCTGCTGGTGCAGGCTCTCGATGCCTTCTGCCACCGTCTGGATACCCAGCGAACCGGCGAGCGCCTGGATCGCGCGGACCACCGCTTCGCTCTCCACGCGCGTCTCGCTGCCCAGGCCCGCGATGAAGCTCTGGTCGATCTTCAGGCATTCGATCGGGAAACGATGCAGGTAACTCAGTGCCGAAAACCCGGTGCCGAAGTCGTCGAGCTGCGCGAGCACGCCGTGGCCGCGCAGGTGCTTGAGCATGTTCAGCACCCGCGGTGCTTCATCGAGCAATGCCACCTCGGTGATCTCGATGCGCAGGCGGTGCGGGTCCGCCTTCGCCTTGTCCATCAGCCGCAGCAGGCGCTCTGCGAACGCGCTGTCGCGGAAATGGCGCGGCGAGACATTGACCGAGATGTAGCCGCCCGACGAATGCGCGATGCGGTCCGCGACCTGCGCATACACGAGCCAGTCGACTTCCTCGATCAGGGAGCTGTTCTCGCCGACGTTGACGAACGAGGCCGGTGTCAGCAGCCCGCCGCTTGCGTGGCTCCAGCGCAACAGCGCCTCGTGGCCCACGACGCTGCGGTCTGTGAGGCGGACGATCGGCTGGTAGAACGCCATGAAACCGTCGCCGTTGATCGCACGCCGAAGGTCGGCCTCGAGGTCGAGGATGCGCATCGCCTCCTCCCGCATCGCCTCGTCGAAGGTCGCCCAGCGCCCGCGCCCCGCGGCCTTGGCGCGATACATCGCGGCGTCGGCGTCGCGCAGCAGTTCGGCGCCGCCGCGATAGCGCGGATGCCACAGCGCGATGCCGATGCTCGCCGACGGAAAGACCTCGCGCCCGGCCACCCACCAGGGCTGGCCCAGCACTTCGAGGATGCGGCTCGCGAGCCGTTCGACGGTGGCCACGCCATCGAGGTCATGCACCAGCACCGCGAATTCGTCGCCGCCGAGGCGAGCGACGGCGTCGCCCGGGCGAACGCATGATGCGATGCGGCGCGACGCCTCCATCAGCAGTTCGTCACCCGCCGAATGGCCTGCGCTGTCGTTGATCAGCTTGAAACGGTCGAGGTCGAGGTACAGCACCGCGAACAGTCGGTGCGGCAACGCCTGCGTCTGCTCGATCGCCTCGCTCAGGCAGTCGATCAGGTGCGTGCGGTTGGGCAAGCCGGTGAGCGAGTCGTGTCGCGCCTGGTGCGTAAGCCGCTGCTCCGCGCGCAGGCGCTCGCCGATCTGCGCGACCAGTTCGCGATTGGTGCGCGCCAGTTCGCGCGTGCGCGCTTCCACGCGTTGCTCGAGCTCGGTATGCGCCAGCAGCAGGCGTTCCTGTCCGCGCTTGCGTTCCAGCCCGATGCCGATGTGGTGCGCGACGAAGACGAGCAGTTCCTGGTCGCGCCCGGTGAAGACGATGTCCTCGGAGTAGCTCTGAACCGCGATGACGCCGACAGCCTGGTCCTCGCGCCATAGCGGCACGCCGAGCCAGCAGGTTGCCAGCGAGCCGCGACTGATCAGTTCGCCTTCGCGGCCGAGCTCTTCGATCTCGCTGCGGCGGACCAGCAACGGGTAACGCCGCGTGATCACGTACTCGGTCAGGCCGAAGCCGAGTGCACGCGCACTGCGGCGCCCGTCGCGCTCGTCGATCGAGTACGGGAATTCGAGGCGTTCGCCGTCCTCCGAAATCATCGCGATGTAGAAGTTGCGCGCGTACAGCAGCTCACCGACGATCGAATGCACTTCGCGATAGAAGACGTCGAGCGACGGCGCGCTGATCGACAACTCGGCGATCCGGAACAGCGCGCTCTGCAGCTTTTCGGCGCGCTGGCGTTCGTCGATTTCCGCCTGCAGTTCGTGGTTCAGGCGTTCCAGCGCGTGCGTGCGCTCCTGCACGCGCGACTCCAGCTCACCGCGCGCGAAGTGGCGCTCCAGCGCCGTCAGGATGTGCTGCGCCACGAACGCGAGCAGCGCGCGTTCCTCCTCGCCGTAGACGTTCGCACGGTCGTAGCTCTGCACCACGATCGCGCCGCGAACGCGGTCGTCGCGGCACATGGGCACGCCCAGCCAGTCCTCGCTGTCCGGGCCGTGCGAGATGTCGGCCGGCACACCCAGCTGTTCGCGCGCCGAAGCCGACGTGCCGCGCACCGGCTCGCCGTGACGCAGCAACGCGAGCGTCAGGCTGTTGGGGACCTCGCGCGCGTGGATCACGCGATCGGGTTCGGCCACCCAGTCGTCGCGCTCGTCGGCGAAGTAGACGAAGCGCAGCGTCTCGTCGGCCTCGTCGAACAGCACGATGTAGAAGTTGGCGGCATACATCAACCCGCCGATCACGTGGTGCACCATGCGCAACATGGCCGAGAGCTCGATGCCCGAGCCGGCCAGGTCGGCAATTTCGTACAGCGCCTGTTGCAGGCGCTCGGACTTCTCGAGCGCGTCGGCGCGACGCTGCAGGCGCTCGGCCTCGATGTGCGCGACCACCAGCGCACGCGCCATGTCCGTCCACGTCATGCGTACGTCGGCATCGATGGTTCCGGCGAAGCGCGCGACCACCGCGCCGTGCCGGCCGCCCGGCAATGCCCATCGCTCGATCAGCGGCTCGTCGGGCATGGCATCGCCGGCGAGCGCCTGGGCGAGCGATTGCGCGGCGCCGTTTTCGTCATTGTCATTCGATGCGCAGACGATCACGCCTTCGCGGTCGCGCCAGCCGACGCAGACCTGGGATTCGATCGGAAGCGCAGCCTCCAGCGCAGCGACGAGATCGCGCCTGCGCGCGCGTCGCGTCGCACTGTCGGCTGGATCGGGCTTCCGCAATGCCGCCTCCCCACTGCTCGCCCGGATGACCGGACCCTCGGCCCGCCGCATCGCCGGTCGGACCCCTTCCCGCCATGGCGGGCGCACCGGTCCGAGAATACGGGATCGACGCGCGGTTTGAGGACTTGCGGGCCCTGCGCGTCGCGGGGCTGTACCGCGTCGGGCCCGCCCCGTACCCTCCCGGCGATGGATGGTACGGCCGCTTCAACCGACGACGAACTGATGCGGGCCTGGGCCGCGGGCGACGTGCGGGCGTTCGAGCAGCTGTACGGCCGCCACAAGGGGCCGCTCTACCGGTTCCTTTTGCGCCAGCTGCGCAATCCGGCCACCACCGACGAAATCTTCCAGGACGTCTGGCAGCGGGTGGTCGCCGCGCGCGACGGGTGGCGGCCGGACGCCGCGTTCAGCACGTGGCTCTACCGGATCGCCCACAATCGCGTGGCCGACCACTGGCGGGCCGCCAGCCACCGGCCG
>NZ_VTRV01000018.1 GCF_008274655.1 Cognatilysobacter lacus
GATCTCCCCGCCCGCGCGCCCGCATGCGCGAACGTGACGAGGCCGCGGCTGCCACCGAATTCCGGCTGGCGCTGGATGAACACATGCTCGGCGCGGGCGACATGCTGAGCCACTGCACCGATCGGCTGCCGCCCGATGCATTCAGGCGGCTCAAGCGCGGCGAACTGTCGGCGCAGGAAGAACTCGACCTGCACGGCCTCGGCGCGGTACAGGCGCAGACGCTCCTGCGCGCGTTCCTGGCCGACGCGCGCAAACACGGGATCGGCTGTGTGCGCATCATCCACGGCAAGGGCCGCCGCGCCGCCGAGCTCGACAGCAGCGGCGCTCCAATCCTGAAGAACCTGGTCGACCGGGTGCTGCGCCAGCGCGCGGACGTGCTGGCGTTCCATTCCGCGCCGCCCGCGCAGGGCGGCACGGGCGCGGTGGTGGTGTTGCTCGCGAAGCGCTAGTCAGCGCGGCGCGACGGCTTTATGCCGAGTGGGCGGATTGATCCAGGTGACGCCGATGCCGCGGATGCGCGCCTGTTCTTCGACGCGCGCGATATAGGCGGTGTCCTGCTCGACCGTAGCGTGGCTGACTTTGACGGGGGCGACGTACGTCGATCGGTCGTGCATGCCGGCGCACCCGGCAAGCAGCAGCGTGGTCGCAACGACGCCGGCGATGCGGAATCTGGCCATGACCCTCTCCTGATGGAATCGGGGCGGCGCCCGCCCGATGCAGGCGTCAATGCGGTTATACGCCCGCGCCCGAGCCCACGACGGCGCCTGCAAACCCCACACGACGAACGGTCATTCGCGGGCGCGGGGCGGCTCTGCGACGTCGCCGAGCGCCTCCAGGACACACGTTGCATAGGTGCCCGGGGGGAGCGCGAAGCGAAGTTCGAGGACGTCGTCGCCCCGCCAGTCGAACCCGACGTCGGCGGGGCGCAGCCGCAGCGCGCGTCGCTCCTGCTCGAGGCCCGCCGCTTCCAGGCCGCGACGCAACTCCAGCGCATCCGGCCCGTCGAGCACGGCGTCCTCGAGTGCCCGGGATTCGCCCTCGCTTCGCAACGGCCCGCGACCCCACAGCGGCCCGGTGGGGTGGATGTCGAATTCGGCAAGCCGTTCGGCCAGCACCGGCGTGAACGGCTCGGGCCCGAAGATGCTGCGGCGGCCGTCAAGCATCCACACTTCGCCGTCGAGAGGCGCGGCCCAGCATTCGCGGCGTACACGCTCTGCCAGCACGCGATTGAACAGTTCGGATCGCGCGGCCGACAGCAGCAGGCTGCGCTCCTCGCGACGCACGCGTCGGCCGGCGAACATGGCGCGTGCCTGCGCGACGTTGTCGCCCGCGCGGCCGAAGCGTTGCTCACCGAAGTAATTGGGCACGCCGCGATCGGCGATCGCAGCGATGCGTGCCTCGATCGCCGCGCGCTCGCCGTCGACGTTCCGTAACGTCAGCACGAAGCGGTTACCGACGAGCCCGCCGCGCGCAAGTTTTCGGGCGTGCCGGGTTGCATGCAGCACGCGGAACGACTCGCTTTCCAGGCTCGCGACGTCCGGTGCATCGCGACCCGGCAGATGCACGCTGAAGCGCTGTCGCGTGACGGCGTGGCGGTCCTTGAGGCCCGCATAGCCGACGGCCATTTCCTTGACGCTCGCCCATTCGGCAATCCGGCGCGCGGCGAACACGGTGTTCATGCCGCGCTTTTCGACCTCGAGCAGCAGGTGCTCGCCGCTGCCGCTCGGATCGAACCCCGCGATCTCCTCGACGACGAAGTCCTCCATCCGCTCGCGGAACGTTGCCGTCAGTACCGCCGGGCCCAGCGCCCGCGGCAGCGGTGTCACGCGCTGCGCGCCAGCAGGCAGACCGCCATCGCGGCGATGCCTTGGCCGCGGCCGGTGAAGCCGAGCGTCTCCGTGGTAGTCCCCTTGACGCTGACGGCAGACACGTCGATGCCGAGGTCCGCCGCGATCGCTTCGCGCATTGCCTGGGCATGCGGCGCCACCTTCGGGCGCTCGGCGATGACGGTCGCGTCGACATTCACGACGTGCCAGCCGGCGTCGTCGGCAAGGGCACGGCAGTGGCGCACGAACATGCGGCTGTCGGCATCGCGCCAGCGCGTATCGGTCGGGGGGAAGTGGCGCCCGATGTCGCCCAGCGCGAGCGCGCCGAGGATCGCGTCGCAGACGGCGTGCAGCACCACGTCGCCGTCGGAATGCGCGACCAGGCCCTGCGAATGCGGTACCCGCACGCCACCGAGCATCACGTGGTCGCCGTCGCCGAACGCGTGCACGTCGAACCCCTGGCCGATGCGGAAGCTCATGCAACCGGCCTCGTGTCTGCGCGCCCGGCGCGACGCGCGAGCAGGAACTCGACGAGCGCGAGATCGGCAGGCGTCGTCACCTTGATGTTGTCCTCGCGCCCTTCGACCAGCTGCGGATGAAGCCCTGCATGTTCGAGCGCCATGGCCTCGTCGGTCACGACGAGCCCTGCGTCCAGCGCGTCACGCAACGCCTCGCGCAGGGTGCCGAGGCGCGCAAGCTGCGGCGTGAGTGCGCGCCACAGCTGCTCGCGCGGCATCGTGCCGGCGCTGCGCCCCTGCGAGGCGCGCTTGAGCGTGTCGCGCACGGGTGCGGCCAGCAGCGCGCCGTCGCCGTTACCGGCGGCCGCGGCAATCAGGCGATCGAGGTCGACCGCGTCGAGACACGGACGCGCCGCGTCGTGCACCAGCACGAGTGCGTCGTCGGTGACGTCATCGAGCGCATCGAGCGCTGCGAGAACCGACCGTGCGCGTTCGCTTCCGCCCACGCATGTGCGCACCGGCTTGCCGGAACGCGACGTCCAACCCGGCCAGTGCGGATCATCCGCAGCGATCGCGACCATGGCGCCGTCGACCGCGGGGTGCGCGAGCAGTGCATCGAGCGCATAGGCGATCAGCGGCAGGCCGGCGACTTCGAGGTACTGCTTCGGAATGCCGCCGCCGAAGCGGCTGCCCGCGCCCGCGGCGGGCAGCACAGCCCAGATCGCGGTCATGGCGCGCGCGTGTCCGCTGGTTCCGGCGCGGGCGCGGCAGGCGGCGGCGCATGGTCGATCACGCGGTAGAAGACTTCGCCCGGCCGGATCATGCCGAGCTCGCTGCGCGCGCGGTCCTCGACGGCTGCCTCGCCGGACTTGAGATCCTGTACTTCCGCCGCGAGTGCATCGTTGCGTTGGCGCAGGCCGCCGTTCTCGTGCAACTGCGCGTCTACCTGGCGCTGCAGCACGTCGACCGCTTCGCGCCCGCCCTCGCCACGCCACAGCCGTGTCTGCAGCACCGCCAGCATCACTGCCAGCAGCCCGATCAGGATCAGCAGGGCGTAGCGCGGCTGCGCCATGGCTCAGCGCTTCAGCGAAACGAAGGCATCGCGGCCGGCGTAGCGCGCGCCTGCGCCCAGCTGCTCCTCGATGCGCAGCAGCTGGTTGTACTTGGCGACGCGGTCGCTGCGGCACAGCGAACCCGTCTTGATCTGCGTCGCGGTGGTGGCGACGGCGATGTCCGCGATCGTCGTGTCCTCGGTTTCGCCCGAACGATGCGAAACGATCGCGGCGTAACGGTTCGCATCGGCCATCGCGATTGCTTCGAGCGTCTCGGTGAGCGTGCCGATCTGGTTGACCTTGATCAGGATCGCGTTGGCGACGTTCTGGTCGATGCCTTCATAGAAGATCTTCGGGTTCGTCACGAACAGGTCGTCACCGACCAGCTGCACCTTCGACCCGATGCGCTCGGTCAGCAGCTTCCAGCCGGCCCAGTCGTGCTCGGCCATGCCATCCTCGATGGTGATGATCGGATAACGCTGCGACCAGTCGGCGAGAAAGTCGACGAACTGCTCCGGCGTCAGGCGCTTGCCCTCGCCGGTGAGGTTGTACTTGCCGTTCTCGAAGAATTCGCTGGAGGCGACGTCGAGGCCGAGCAGCACGTCCTCGCCCGCCTTGTAGCCGGCCTTGCCGATCGCTTCGAGGATCGTTTCCAGCGCTTCCTCGTTGCTGCGCAGGTCGGGCGCGAAGCCGCCCTCGTCGCCGACGGCGGTCGACAATCCGCGGCCCTTCAGCACGGACTTCAGGGCGTGGAAGATTTCGGTACCCGCGCGCAGTGCTTCGCGGAAGCTGTCGAAACCGACCGGCAACACCATGAATTCCTGCAGGTCGACGTTGTTGTCGGCATGCGCGCCGCCGTTGATGATGTTCATCATCGGCACCGGCAGCATCACTTCGCGGCCGTTCGCCAGGTGCTGCCACAGCGGCAGCCGCTTGGACGCCGCGACCGCATGCGCATTCGCCATGGACACGCCCAGCAGCGCGTTCGCGCCGAGCCGGCCCTTGTTATCGGTGCCGTCGAGATCGATGAGCCGGCGGTCCACGCCCGCCTGGTCGTTCGCATCGGCACCCGCAAGTGCTTGCGCGATCGGCCCGTTGACGTTCGCGACCGCATGCGTGACGCCCTTGCCGAGATAGCGCATCCGGTCGCCGTCGCGCAGCTCCACGGCCTCCTTGGTGCCGGTGGAGGCGCCGGAGGGCACCATCGCGCGGCCGAAGCTGCCGTCGGCGAGCGTGACCTCGGCCTCGAGCGTGGGATTGCCGCGGCTGTCGAGGATCTCGCGGGCGTGGATCTTGGCGATCGTGGTCATTGTTGGCGCGTCGTCCTTAGACAGTGGATTCGAGGAAACCGTTGCGCTTGGTCACTTCGTCGAGCGCTTTCAGCGTCTCGAGAAGCGCGCGCATCTTCGGCAGCGGCCACGCGTTGGGGCCGTCGGACAGCGCCTTCGACGGATCGGGATGCGTCTCCATGAAGATGCCGTCGATGCCGACCGCGATCGCCGCGCGCGCGAGTACCGGCACGTGTTGGCGCTGGCCACCGCTCGACGTGCCCTGCCCGCCCGGCAACTGCACGGAGTGCGTGGCGTCGAACACGACCG
Source organism: Cognatilysobacter lacus (assembly GCF_008274655.1). Classification (GTDB taxonomy): domain Bacteria; phylum Pseudomonadota; class Gammaproteobacteria; order Xanthomonadales; family Xanthomonadaceae; genus Cognatilysobacter; species Cognatilysobacter lacus. Next base: position 4,935 of record NZ_VTRV01000018.1, read on the forward strand.
GGCATCCGGTTTCGCGCATGACGGCGAGCGATCGCATGTCGCTCACCAGGTTGTTGTAGCCGAAGCTCGCGCCGCGCTCGCAGACCATGAGCTGCGTGTTACCCGTCGACCTCGCCTTCTCGACCACGGGCTTCATGTCCCAAGGCGCAAGGAACTGGCCCTTCTTGATGTTGACCGGCTTGCCGGCGCTGCAGACCTTGAGGATGAAATCGGTCTGGCGCACGAGGAAGGCCGGGGTCTGCAGCACGTCGACGACGCTCGCGACCTCGTCGATCGGCGTGTATTCGTGCACGTCGGTGAGCACCGGCACGCCCAGTTGGCGCTTCACCTCGGCGAGCACCTTCAGCCCTTCCTCGACGCCGGGACCGCGAAAGCCGCTGAGCGAGGTTCGGTTGGCCTTGTCGAAGCTCGACTTGAAGATGAAGGGGATCCCGAGCTCCGTCGTGATCTCCTTGAGCCTGCCCGCCGTCTCCATCTGCAGTTCCATCGACTCGATCACGCACGGGCCGGCGATCAGGAAGAACGGCTTGTCGAGGCCGACCTCGAATCCACACAGGTTCATCAGTTGCTCCGGGACGCGCATGTCGCGCGCATCGCAAGGATAGTGACGCAAACGGCGGCGATCACCCGCGCACTTCCGTAGCCGGCGCGCTGTTGGCGTGCGCCTTGCTCTCGCGCGCGGCGCGAATGAAGCCGATGAACAGGGGATGGCCGTCGCGCGGCGTCGAAAGGAATTCGGGATGCGCCTGGCACGCGAGGAACCACGGATGCACGTCGCGCGGAAGCTCGACCATCTCGACCAGCAGGTCGTCCATCGACTTGGCGGCGATGACCAGCCCCGCGTCTTCGAGCTGCGTGCGGTAGCGGTTGTTGAACTCGTAACGATGGCGATGTCGCTCGCCGACTACATCGCGGCCGTACATCTCGCGCGCGAGCGTGCCCGGCTTGAGGCGCTGGTCCTGCAGGCCAAGGCGCATGGTGCCGCCGAGGTCGCTCTCCTCGCTGCGTCGCTCGACATCACCCGACTGCGTGCGCCATTCGGTGATCAGGCCGATGACCGGATGCGGCGAGTGCTTGTCGTTCTCGGTGCTGTTGGCACCATCGAGACCGCATACATTGCGCGCGTAGTCGACCACCGCCGCCTGCATGCCGTAGCAGATGCCGAAGTACGGGATGCCGTGCTCGCGCGCGAACTTCGCGGCCAGCACCTTGCCTTCGAAGCCGCGGTCGCCGAAGCCGCCGGGCACGAGGATTCCGTCGACACCTTCGAGCGCGGCGATGCCCTGCCTCTCCACGTCGCTCGACTCGATCCAGCGCAGGTTGACGCGCGTGCGCTGGCGCAGACCGCCGTGCTTCAGCGCCTCGGCGACCGACTTGTACGCGTCCTGGTGGTCGACGTACTTGCCGACCACGCCGATCGTGACCTCGTCGACCGGATGCTCGCTCGCATCGAGCACGGCATCCCATTCAGCCAGGTCGGCCGGACCCGCCTGCAGGCCAAGGCGACGAATCACGATGTCGTCCAGCCCCTGCTCGTGGAAGAAGCGCGGCAGCTTGTAGATGTTGTCGAGGTCGACCGCCGAGATGACGGCCCGCTCGGGCACGTTGGTGAACAGCGCGATCTTGCGGCGATCCGAATCCGGGAGCGGCTTCTCGCTGCGGCAGAGCAGCACGTCCGGCTGGATACCGATCGAGCGCAGCTCCTTGACCGAATGCTGCGTCGGCTTGGTCTTGAGTTCGCCGGCCGCGGCGATCCACGGCACCAGCGTGAGGTGCATGAACAACGTCGACTCCGGGCCGCGCTCGCTGCGCAGCTGGCGGATCGCCTCGAGGAACGGCAGCGATTCGATGTCGCCCACCGTGCCGCCCACTTCCACCAGCCCGATGTCGTAACCATCGGTGGCATCGACGATGCAGCGCTTGATCTCGTCCGTGATGTGCGGAATCACCTGGACGGTGCCGCCGAGATAGTCGCCGCGGCGCTCCTTGCGGATCACGGTCTCGTAGATGCGGCCGGTGGTGATCGAATTCTTGCGGCTCAGGCGCGTGCGCACGTAGCGCTCGTAGTGCCCGAGGTCGAGGTCGGTTTCGGCACCGTCGTCGGTGACGTACACCTCGCCGTGCTGGAACGGGCTCATCGTGCCCGGATCGACGTTGATGTACGGGTCGAGCTTCATCATCGTCACGCGCAGGCCGCGCGATTCGAGGATGGCCGCGAGCGAGGCCGCCGCGATGCCCTTGCCGAGCGAGGACACCACGCCGCCGGTGACGAACACGAGCGGCGTTACATGGCTTGGCGAAGTCATGGGCAAGGGGACGCTGGAAACCCGTAGTTTACCGGTCGCCGCGCCGCGCCGCGACCTTCGCGCGGCCCGGAACGAAGACGCCCCGGCGCGGAGCCGGGGCGTCGAAGCCGGGATCGGGGCCTCAATTACTTGCGCTTGTGCGCGTCGCGCTTGGCCTTGCGGGCTTCCGCGGCCGCCTTCAGCGCGTCCTTGTCGTCCGCGATCGACGCGCCCTGACCGGTGCCGGCCAGCGCGTCGTCGGTGGTGACGGCGCCGGTTGCGGTGCCGCTGGCGGTGACCTCGGAGCGCACGGCCGCGCGATCGTTGCCGGTCACGGCCTCGGCGGCTCGCGCGGACGCGTTGAGCGCGCCCTGCGCATTCGCGCGTGCGGGTACTGCAGCCCCGGTCGAACCGGTCACGCTGCCGGTGGTTCCGGCGGCTGCGCCAACGGCGGCCGGAACCGCAGCCGTCGTGCTGGTGGCGGACTGCGCGACCGCGCCCGCCGTCAGCGTCGAATTCAACGCCGCCTTGTCATTTCCAGCCACCGCCTCCTGGGCCTTCGGGTTCGCCCTAGTCGCGCCCTTGGCGCCAGCACGGGCAGTCGAGCGACGCGCGCTGCCATGGGTGGCGGTCGACGTGCCGGTCGTGGCACCCATGGTGGCGCCGTTGACGTCGGCGTCGGTGGTGCCCGCGGTAGCGGACGCGCCCGTCGTATCAACGTCCGCGCCGGCGGTGACCGCGGAGTTCGCCGTCGCCGTAGGATTTTTCGAGACAGCCTCGACCGCACGATCCGACGCGCGCGGCGTCGGCGCCGTCGACACCGCTACGGGCGGCAGGGGCGGATTGGGAAGCGTGGCGGCGCGCGCAACCGGGGGCGCCACGGCCGCGCCGTGCAGGGCTTGGGCATACGCGGCGGGCACGGCGAGCGCAGCGATCAGGGAAGCGGCGAGGATGCGGATCTTCATGAGTCAGGCTCCTGGGGGACTGGGAGAAGAGTTCGGCGCAGGCAATGGCCGAAACCCGCCGCGGACCGTACCGGCGGCCGGTGTTCCCGAGTCGTGAAAGCCCCCTTAAACCGCGACACCCGACTGAACCGCCGATTCAGCCGCAACGGTCCCAGCTGGTGCGACGCGCTCTGTTAGCATTCCGACTAATGAACAAGCGCTATAACGCCGCCGACATCGAGGTGCTTTCCGGATTGGATCCGGTCAGGCGCCGCCCGGGCATGTACACCGACACCTCCCGCCCCAACCATCTGGCGCAGGAGGTCGTCGACAACTCCGTCGACGAGGCGCTCGGCGGCCACGCGCGGACCATCGAAGTCACACTGCACACCGACGGCAGCTGCTCGGTTTCGGACGACGGCCGCGGCATGCCGGTCGACATCCACCCCGAGGAGAAGATCCCGGGCGTCGAGCTGATCCTCACGCGGCTGCATGCGGGCGGAAAGTTCAGCGGCAACAACTACACGTTCTCCGGCGGCCTGCACGGTGTCGGTGTGAGCGTGGTCAACGCGCTCAGCACGAAGGTCGACGTGCGCATCCGGCGCGACGGCAACGAGTACCGGATGACGTTCAAGGACGGCTTCCGCGACTCCGCGCTCGAGGTGATCGGCACCGTCGGCAAGAAGAACACTGGCACGCGCGTGCACTTCTGGCCGGACCCGAAGTATTTCGATACGCCCAGGTTCAACCTGCGCGCCCTGCGCCACCTGCTGCGCGCCAAGGCGGTGCTATGCCCGGGCCTGACCGTGCGGCTGCTCGACGAAGCCACGGGCGAGCGCGACGAGTGGTATTTCGAAAACGGCCTTCGCGACTACCTGAAGGGCGAGCTCGGCGAGCGCGAGGTGCTGCCGCCGTCGCTGTTCGTCGGTTCGCTGACCAAGGAAACGGAAGTCGTCGACTGGGCGGCTGCATGGATTCCGGAAGGCGAGCTGGTGCAGGAGAGCTACGTCAACCTGATTCCGACCGCGCAGCACGGCACCCACGTCAACGGCCTGCGCACGGGCTTCACCGATGCGCTCCGCGAGTTCTGCGACTTCCGCAACCTGCTGCCGCGCGGCGTGAAGCTGGCGCCGGAGGACGTGTGGGACCGCGTGGCCTTCGTGCTCTCCATCAAGATGACCGACCCGCAGTTCTCGGGGCAGACCAAGGAGCGACTGTCGTCGCGCCAGGCCGCGGGCTTCGTCGAGTCCGCTGCCCACGATGCGTTCTCGCTGTGGCTCAACCAGCACGTCGACCTCGGCATGCGCATCGCGCAGCTGGCGATCGAGCGTGCGGCGGCCCGGCTCAAGACCGAAAAGATCGTGCTGCGCAAGAAGATCACGCAGGGGCCGGCACTGCCGGGCAAGCTTGCCGACTGCGCCTCGCAGGATCTTTCGCGCACCGAGCTGTTCCTGGTCGAAGGCGACTCCGCCGGGGGGAGCGCGCGGCAGGCGCGCGAGAAGGATTTCCAGGCGATCCTTCCGCTGCGCGGCAAGATCCTCAATACCTGGGAGGTCGCGTCGAGCGGCGTGCTCGCCTCGCAGGAAGTACACGACCTCGCGGTCGCCATCGGCTGCGACCCGGGCCGCGATGACATCAGCGGGCTGCGCTACGGGAAGGTGATCATCCTCGCCGATGCCGACTCCGATGGCCTGCACATCGCGACGCTGCTGTCTGCGCTGTTTCTCAAGCATTTCCCGGCGCTGGTCGCGGCGGGCCACGTCTTCGTGGCGATGCCGCCGCTGTTCCGCGTCGACGTGGGCAAGCAGGTGTTCTACGCGCTCGACGAGGAGGAGAAGCGGATCCTCCTCGACCGCATCGAACGCGACCGCGCCACCAAGAAGAAGGGCGCGCCGATGGGCGCGATCTCGGTTACCCGCTTCAAGGGTCTCGGTGAGATGAACCCGGACCAGCTTCGCGAATCGACGGTGCATCCGGACACCCGCCGGCTGGTGCAGCTGACCGTCGACGACGAGGCCTCGACGCACGCCCTGATGGACATGCTGCTTGCCAAGAAGCGGGCCTCCGATCGCAAGGCGTGGCTGGAACTCAAGGGCGACCTGGCGACGCTGGAGGTCTGAGGCGGCCCCGATTCGACGCGCGCCGGGGCGCATATCGACGGGTGGGAACCGCTCGAGGCCGACGCGAGCGACGGAGAAACCCGTCGTGATCGGCCGATGGGCGCAATTTCGGATCTCCTCCCCCGGCGCGGCAATCCGGGCCCTCCTGTCCCGGCAGCCGGTTGCATCGGACTGACCTTTTCACGCTCCTGCCGCTGGTCTGTACCCGGTCGTCATGCGCCGTCCGGCAGCCTGCGCTCGTGAACGCAATGACCATCCAGCACTCGGAGGCCCTCGACGTGGCCCGCGGCAACGCCCGCCACTCGACAGAGGCGCTCGCGCTCGACGCACGGCGCGCAGCCCGGGGCTTGGGCGTAGGTGCCGAAGAGCTGGGGGACACCCTGGACGTCGGCCCCGACATCGCCAATGCGATCCTCGCCGGCAGCGCGCGGATCGCGCCGGGGAGCGACCTGGCCGAGCGTGCGCTGTTGCTGGTCCGGCTCCACCGCGCCCTGGGCGACGTCCACGGCTCGGTCGAACGGATGCACGACTGGCTGCACGCCGACGAACCCGATCTGCAGGGCCGTCCGCGGGAGCTGATCCGCACGACCCATGGCCTTCGCCGCGTGGTTACGCACATCGAATCGCACTGCAAGGACTGCCTGTACTAGGGCGTCATGCGGCGTCGAGCACGCCGCGCAAAAGGCTCTCAAGCAGCGATTGCAGCCGCCTAGCGGCCGGCACATCGTAGGCGAGTGTCGATTCGTCCATGTAGGCACGCTGGCTGATCTCGAGCTGCACCGCGTCGATCCCTTCCGACGGGCGCCCGTAGTGGCGCGTGATGTAGCCGCCGCGGAAGCGACCGTTCGATACCCAGTCATACGTCGACTGCGCCGCGAGCGCCGCCTCGACGCCCTGCTGCACGGCGCCCACGCAGCTCGTGCCGCCCACCGTGCCGAGGTTGAGATCGGGCAACCTGCCCGGGAACAGGAACGGCAGGCCGCCGCCGCGTATCGAGTGCCCTTCCCACAGCACTACGCGAGCGTGGGCAGCGCGAAGCCGCGCGAGTTCACCGGCGATCGCCGCGTGGTACGGCCGCCAATACTGCTCGACGCGCTGGCGCACTTCCGCCTGGTCCGGCGCTTGCCCATCGAGATAGACGTCCTCGCCACTGAAGCATCGCGCCGGACACAGGCCCGTGGTGTTCTGGCCGGGATACAGCGACGTGTCGTCCGGCGGGCGGTTGAGGTCGACCACATAGCGCGAGTAGCGCGGCACCAGCAGCGATGCGCCCAGCGCGTCGCGCGCGAATGTGTAAAGGCGCGATACGTGCCAGTCGGTGTCGGGCGCGGCGCGCGCGTGGTCGTTCATCCGCGCCGCGAGCGCAGGCGGGATCTCGCTGCCGTCATGCGGCAGGCTCACCAGCAGTGGTACGCGGCCACGATGCAGCGTGTAAGTGTCGGTGGTCAGGACGTCGTCGGTCATCGCGTCGCCGTGCTCAGCGCATCAGCACGACTTCCTCGGCACTGGTCGGATGGATCGCGATCGTATCGTGCAGGTCATCGAGCGTGAGCCCGCGCCGCATCGCGACGGCGAAACCCTGCAGCATCTCGTCCGCGGCCTCGCCCAGCAGGTGCAGGCCGACGACGCGACGGTCCGCGCCCGTGCAGACGATCTTGAACAGGCTTCGCTGCGGCGAGCCCGCGAGTGCATGCAGCATCGGCCGGAAGCCCGAGCGCAGTACCTGCACGTCATCGCCGTAGGCGGCGCGCGCCTGCACTTCCGTCAGGCCGACCCGTCCGATCGGCGGGTGCGAAAACACGACGGTCGGCACGTCGTCCAACGCCAGCGGCGGCAGCTCGCGGCCTCCGAACAGGCGATCCATCAGGCGTCGCGCCGCGGCGATCGCGACGGGCGTCAACGCGGGCGACGGCGTGAGATCGCCGACCGCGTGCACGCCGGCGACGGCCGTGTGGTTGTACGCGTCGATCGGCACGAAGCCGGCGGCGTCGAGCGCGATCTGCGCATCGCCGAGGCCGAGTGCGTCGACATTGGGCCGGCGCCCGGTCGCGAACAGCACCTCGTCGACGGGGCTGCTCCACTCGCCGTGAGCGTCGCGCAGGCGCAGGCCGCCATCGGTGCGCTCGACGGCTGTCGTCGCCGTAGAAAAGCGGCAGTCCACGCCGTTCTGGCGCACGTCCTCGGCGAGCTGCGCGCTGATCTCTGCATCGAAACTTTCCAGCAGCCGCGTGCCGCGCACGCGCATCGAAACGTGGCTTCCCAGCGCCTGCAGCACGCCCGCCAGCTCGACCGCGATGTAACCGGCGCCGACCACCGCGACGCGCGGCGGCGCGCTGCGCCAGCCGAAGAAGTCATCCGAGGTGCCGCCGAGTGCCGCGCCTGGAATGTCCGGCCGCACCGCGTGCCCGCCCGTCGCGAGCAACACGTGGGTGGCGCTCAGCACCACGCCGTCATCGGTCGCCACGCGCCCCCCGCCGACCAGTCGGCCGCGCGTTGGCATCAGAACGATGCCGGCTTCGGCGAGCCGCCGCCGGTAGCCGGCGTGGATGCCTTCGATGTAGCGCTCGCGATGGCCGACGAACGTTGTCCAGTCGAGCCCACCGGGCTGCACGTCGAAGCCAAGTGCGGCGGCGTGGCGCAACTTGCCCGCCACCTCGGCCGCGAGCCACATCGCCTTCTTCGGCACGCAGCCCACGTTGACGCACGTGCCTCCGAGCGCGGCGGGTTCCAGCAATGCCACGCGCGCCCCGTAGCCTGCCGCGCGAAACGCGCCGGCGAGCCCGCCGGAGCCGCCGCCGATCACGATGAGGTCGAAGTCGGTGCTGGGCGCGTCGGCCATCGGGATCTGTTCCGGGTGTGTGATGGGTACATCGACCGGCCACGCTACGCGCCACGGGGTAACGCGACGTCGCAGCGTTCAGCGCACGAAGCGGTCGGGCCGGAACGGCGTCGGGTCGATCGCCGGGTGGCGGCCGCACAGCAGGTCGGCCAGAAGCTGCCCGGTGCCTGCGCTCATGCCGACGCCCATCATCCCGTGCCCGGTCGCCAGCCAGAGGCCGCGCCGGCCCGGTACCGGGCCGATCAGCGGGACGTCGTCGAGCGACATGGGCCGCCACCCGAACCAGCGCTCGCGCACGGCCGGACCGGTCGGTTCGCGAAGATATTCCGCCGCGCCGCGTTCGAGTGCGCCGAGGCGACGGGGGTCGAGGCGATCGTCGTAGCCGGAGAATTCCATCGTGCTGCCGAGCCGGTAACCGCTCGCCCACGCCGTTACGCAGACCGCGCGTTCGCGCAGCACCAGCGGCCGCGCCGGCACCAGCGAAGGCGGGTCGTAGGTGATCGAATACCCCTTGCCGGGCTGCATCGTGCGCGCCAGCCAGCCGATGCCGAGCGCTTCCGCCATGCGCGGTGACCACGCGCCGGCCGCGACCACGACATTCGCCGCCGTGATAGTGCCAGCGGAAGTCGAGACCGCCTGGCCGCCGTTGCACGGCTCAAGGGCGAGCGCCGGGCGATTCTCGTGGATTACTACGCCCCGCTCCCGGGCCACGCGCGCCAGTTCGGCGACATACCGATCCGGCCGCAGCGCGGCATCACCGGCGAAGCGGATGGCCCCGGCGACACCGTGCTTCATGGCCGGCTCCGCGGCTTCGTACGCGTCGCCTTCGAGAAGCTCGACCCCGATCCCCAGCTCGTGCAGCAGGGGCAATTCGCGCTGGCCGTGCTCGAACTGGCGGGGGTCGCGGAAGACGTAGTCCTCGCCGGTGGGCATGAACTCGCAGTCGAGCGCGTATCGCTCAACCCACGCTTCCAGCCGCCGCCGCGAGTCGTCGAGCAGCGACGCCTTTGCGAGCGCGCTCTGGCGCCAGTCGCGCGGATTGCAGCGGCCTCGAAGCGTCCATAACCAGCGCCACAGTGCCGGGTCCAGCCGCGGGCGGATGTACAGCGGAGCGTCCGGGGTGAGCATCATCGACAGCGCACGCAGCGCCATCCCGGGGGCGGCAAGCGGCGGCGCATGGCTGGGCGTTATCGTGCCGCAGTTGCCGTGGGAGCTGCCGCCACCCACGCGGCCGGCGTCCAGCACCACCACCGAGCGCCCCGACTCCACGAGTGCCAGCGCGCAGGCAAGGCCGCTCACCCCCGCGCCGACGATCAGCACATCGCAGTCGTATTGGCGGGGCGTGTCCATCGTGCTTCCGGCAGGTGGATCAGGCCGAGGGTTTTCGGCAGGCGCGCTTCCGGCGCGCGCCGGCGGAGCGACGCGATTTTGGCATGCCGCCGGTGAGGAGCCGGCGACTTTCCGGTTGTGCGTCACCTGGGCGTGCCCCCCTCGGATCAGGTTCCCAGTCAAATCCGGGTGACGCCGGGCGCTGAAACACGCATGGCGCGGCGCAACATTTCTGGCGCATTCAGCACGATTTACGTGGTGAACGTCTCATAAATAAACATCCGTGCTCACAGTACTGGCCGGTTTCCCTATGTTCGGCGTTAACCGATGCACGCCGCGCCGACAGGACGCCGCCGGGGTTGCCGAGGTCTTCCGCGCAAGCGGTCGAATCCCGCGTAGTCGTCCAAACCCACAACCGAGGTTTTCATGTCGAATCTGAAGTCGCGCATCCTCGCTGTCTCCGTCGTCGCCGCACTCGGCGCGTCGGCTTACACACTCGCCGGCACCAACAGCTCGCCTGCCGCGGACCATGCGCGTGGCCTGCTCGACAGCCACCGTGCCGAAATCGCCAGCGCCGACGGCGACGGCTTCACCGCGGGCGCCGTCCTCGTCGACGCCAACGGCACCGAGCATGTGCGGTTCACCCGCAGCTATCTCGGCATGCCGGTGATCGGCGGCGACTTCGTCATGCATTCGCGCAACGGGCAGCTGCAGTCGGTATCGAAATCGCTGAACGCCACGGCACGTCCGTCGATCGCCGCGCGCCTCAGCGCCAACGACGCGATCGTCGAGGCGGGTGCCCGGTTCGGCACCGGCTTCGAAGGCACTCCGACCGCACGCAAGGTGATCTACGCCCGCGGCAGCCGTCCGGTGCTCGCCTGGGAAGTCGTGATGGACGGCCTGCGCACCGACCAGACGCCGGTGTCCATGCACTACATCGTCGACGCCAACAGCGCCAAGCTGCTCGACCAGTGGGACACGATCGAAACGGCCGCCGCAAACGGCACGGGCAATTCGCTGTACTCGGGCCAGGTGGCATTGGCCACGAACTCGATCAGTGGCGGCTACGAGCTGCGTGACACCACGCGCGGCGGCACCTACACGACCGACTTCAACAACGGCAGCACCAGCAAGCCCGGCACCGGCACGATCTTCACCGACGCCGACAACACCTGGGGCACCGGCACGAGCGCCAGCCGCCAGAGCGCGGGCGTCGATGCGCATTACGGCGTCGCCAAGACCTGGGACTACTACCAGACGCTTGGCCGCAACGGCATCGCCAACGACGGCAAAGGCGCCTACAACCGCGTGCATGTCGGCCGCAACTACGTGAACGCGTTCTGGTCCGACAGCTGCTTCTGCATGAGCTACGGCGACGGCGACGGCGTCACCTACGGCCCGCTGGTGAACCTCGACGTGGCTGGCCACGAGATGAGCCACGGCGTCACCAGCCGCAGCGCCAACCTCACCTACTCCGGCGAGTCGGGTGGCCTGAACGAGTCCAACTCCGACATCTTCGGCACGATGGTCGAGTTCTACGCCAACAACGCCAACGATCCGGGTGACTACGAGATCGGCGAAGAGCTGTACCTCAACAACCCGGGCTACACGAAGGCGTTCCGCTACATGTACCACCCGAGCCTCGAAGGCGCGGGCCGTTCGGTCGACTGCTGGTACAGCGGTGTCGGCTCGCTCGACGTGCATTATTCGTCGGGCCCGTCGAACCACTACTTCTACCTGCTGGCCGAAGGCTCGGCACCGAAGACGTGGCCCAACGGCACGTACGGTTCCCCGACCTGCAACGGCTCGACGGTGACCGGCATCGGCCGCGACGCCGCGGCGAAGATCCAGTACCGCGCGCTGACCGTGTACATGACCTCGAACACCAACTACGCAGGTGCCCGCGTCGCGTCGCTGAAGGCCGCCACCGATCTGTTCGGCGCGGGCTCGGCCCAGTACAACGCGGTCGCAGCCGCGTGGAGCGCGGTCAGCGTCAACTGATCAGATCGATCCCGCTGTAAAGGAAAAGGCCCGCTTCGGCGGGCCTTTTTTGTTCGCCTCGCCATGGCTGGCGAGTCCGGCGGCCCGGACAGCCCGGAGAGGCGCCGGGCCGGTACTCGGGGCGCGGTCAGTGCTGGTGGCCGCCCTCGCCGTGCACGTGGCCGTGCTCGAGTTCTTCGGCAGTCGCCTCGCGGACTTCGACGATCTCGATCGAGAAGCGCAGGTCCTTGCCCGCCATCGGATGGTTGAGGTCGACGTCGACCACGGTCATGCCGACCTTCTGGATCGTCACCGCGCGCGGGCCGAAGTTCGTGTTGAGCACCACCTGCATGCCCGGCTGCAGCGGCTGCCCTTCGAAATGCTTCTTGGGCACGCGCTGGGTGAGGCCGTCGCGGCGCTCGCCGTAGGCCTGCGCGGCCGACACGTCGACGTCGAACTTGTCGCCGGCCTCGTGGCCCATCAGCGCTTCTTCGAGACCGGGGATGATGTTGCCGTGGCCGACCATGATGGCCAGCGGCTCGCGGCCTTCGGACGACTCCATCGAGTCCTGGCCCTGCTCGGCGACGTTGTAATGGAAGAGGACGACGCTGTTGTTCTCGATCTTCATGGAAATCCTGGTGGGCCGGCGACGGCGGGAACGGGCGGCAATGCCGGTCGTGGACGCGGCGGCTGGCGGTACGGGCGGTCTTGTCGGCCCGTGAACGACCCGTCAAGCTTGCCAACGATGGAAACACCGCATTATCCCGGCAAGCGTTTGCCCGCGCCAGCGAGTCTGCTCGTCGCACTGGCGATGCTGGCTGGCTGCGCCGCGCCGCAGCACGCGGTCCGACATTCCCCGCCCCGCCTCGTGCTGCCCGCGCAATGGCCGAGCATCGCCCCCGCCCGTCCCGATGACGCCAACGCCGTGCTGATGCGCGCCTTGTCGCTCGTGGGCACACCTTATAGATACGGGGGCAACACGCCCGAAGCCGGCTTCGACTGCAGCGGACTGGTGGGCTATGTCTTTCGTGACACGATCTCGCGCGCCCTGCCGCGCAGTTCGGGGGAACTGGCCACCGCCGGGGACGGAATCAGTCTCGAGCGCATGGCGACCGGCGACCTCGTCGTTTTCGGCGACGCCAGCACAGTCAGCCACGTGGGTATCTACGTCGGCGAAGGCCGTTTCGTGCATGCGCCGAGCACGGGCGGCACGGTCCGGCTCGATCGCCTGGACGGCCCCTACTGGCGCGATCACCTGCGTGGCGCGCGGCGTTTGCTGCGCTGATCGGCCGCGGGATCGACCGGCCGGACTACTGCCGGCATCACAACACTGAAGCCCGTTTCTGGGACAGCGGTCGCTGCTGGATACCCTCCACGTAACGACTTGCTAACCAAACGGGGCCGTCCGGGGGGCATGATGGCCCCGTGATGATTCAGTGAGACGCCGGTGATGATCCGAAACACGCTCAACCGCTCCTTCACGCGCGCCGCCCTTGCAGCCCTTCTGGCGCTCGCGTCGATCCCCGCTTTCGCCGATCCGGCGACCGGTGGAATGGGTGCGGACAGCGCTGACAGCCCGGTCGACTCGCACGCGGCGTTGCCCGAATCCATGACGCTCTCCGACCGCGCGCTCATGCTCGCCTCGGACATCAACCGCCTCATCGTCCCCGGCGCCCGCAACACGGGACCGTCCCCGACGCCGGCCACGGGCCGAGTGCAGAGTGTCCTCTCGCGCGCGTTCGCGCTGCTCGGCACGCCGTACCGCTGGGGTGGCACCTCGACCGAAGGCTTCGATTGCAGCGGCCTGGTCGGCTACGTGTTCCGCAACGCGCTTGGCATCGACCTGCCGCGAGTCGCCCGCGACCAGGCGCAGACCGGCACGCAGGTCGACCGCAGCCAGCTCACCGCGGGCGACCTCGTGTTCTTCAGCACCCACAGCGGTGGCGTCGACCACGTCGGGATCTACATCGGCGAAGGCAAGTTCCTGCACGCCCCGCGCACCGGTCGCGACGTCACGGTGTCGAGCCTCGACGGCGGCTACTGGAATGCCAGGTTCGTACAAGCGCGTCGCGTCGCCGGCATCTGACCCGCGCCAGCGATCGCCCCGCGAAGGCCGCCTCCGGGCGGCCTTCCGCGTTTCAGGCCCGGCTCGACGGCAGGCTTTCGATCATGGGTTCGATCGCCTTGCTCAGCGCCATTACCTGTTGCGCGTAGTCGGCAAGGCGGCGGTCGTCCTCGTCCGTTGGCGTCCACGCCGGAACCGGTACGGGCCTGCCTTCCGGGGCATCGAGCGCGACGAAGACGATCACGCAGTGCGCGCACAGGCGGTCGCCGGTGGCCGCGTCCTTCGGGTCGCGTGCGCGCACCTCGACGGCGAAGTGCATGCTGGTCGTGCCGGTATGTACGAGTTCGGCGCGCAGGGTGACGAGGTCGGAGATGCGGATCGGCGCGATGAAGCGGATGCCGCCGACGGCTACGGTCACCGAGTAGTGACCGCTCCAGGCCACCGCGGCCGCGTAGCCGGCCTGGTCGATCCATTTCATGACGGCGCCGCCATGCACCTTGCCGCCGTAGTTGACGTCGGTGGGTTGTGCCAGGAAACGCAGGGTCAGTTCGCGGTCGCTCATGGGCGACGGTGTACCACAGCCGCTGCGATCAGGCCGCTTCGGCTTCCGCGTCGATGCCGATATCGGTGCGGCCCGCGTTGTAGACGTCGATGTCCAGCAACCCGGTCTCGCGCGCGACCAGCACCGGCACCAGCACCTGCCCGGTCACGTTGGTCATCGTGCGCATCATGTCGAGCACGCGATCGATCGCATACAGGTACCCGATGACTTCGAGCGGCAGGCCGGCGGCGCTCAGCACCACCGTGGCCATCACCACCGCGGTGCCAGGCACGCCGGCCGTGCCGAAACTGCCGAGCACCGAGGCGACCAGCACGATGAGGTATTGATCCGCGGTGAGCGGAACACCCGTGTACTGCGAAATGAACAGCGCGCAGAGGGCCGGGTAGATCGCCCCGCAGCCGTCCATCTTGATCGACGCGCCGAGCGGCACGGCGAACGCCGCGTAGTCTTTGTCTACGCCCAGGTTGTGCGTGGCCGCGCGCAGCGACGCGGGCATCGCGGCGAAGCTCGACGAGCTGACGAACGCCACCTGCATCGCCGGGAACGCGCCCTTGAAGAAGCGCCACGGATTCAGCCGATGCGCGAGCAGCAGGCCGCCGTAGCTCAGTACGATGTGGAGCGCGCAGGCGATGTAAAGCGCGAGCACGAAGTTGCCCAGCGGCAGCAGCTTGGAGAAGCCGAATTCACCGACCAGCGCGGCGATGAGGCCGAACGTGCCGATCGGCGTGACCTCGAGGACGAAGCGGGTCACCTGCACCATGACGTCGCGGCCTTCGCCCATCAGCTCGCGCATGCGCGGCGTGCGTTCGCCCAGCTTCACCATCGAGAAGCCGAGCAGCGCCGCCCAGAAGATGACCGGCAGGATCGAGCCCTTGCCGGCGACCAGCACCGTCTCGCCGGCCGCGTTCGTCGCGGTGCCGATGCCGGTCATGGCATGGAAGGGATTCTCCGGCACCACCGACAACAGGACCTTCGCAACGCTCGGCACGTCCTTCGGCACGTACTCGGCGTCGACAGCGAGGTGTGTCACGCCGACGCCGGGCTGCATGATCGTTCCGACCAGCAGCCCGACGCCCACGGCGATCACCGCCGTCAGCGCGAACCACAGGAACGTGCGGCCGCCGAGCTTCGCCATGGACTTCTGCCCATGCAGCGCCGCAACCGCGTTCACCACGGCGAAGAACACCAGCGGCACGGCGATCATCTTGATCAAGCGCACGTACATGTCACCGAGCGGGCCGAACCATGTGGCGGCAGCGGGTCCGAGCGCCCAGCCCGCCAGCGCGCCCAGCACGAAGCCGAGCAGCACGCGCTTCCAGAAGCGGATCTTCAGCCAGGCGTGGACGAGGGACATGGCGCGGCTCGCAGGTCGATCGCTGCACCATAGCCGACGTAAAGTCGCAGAACGACGCCGTCGACGGCGCCGCAGCGTCCCGCAGGCGTGACCGCACGCACGTCACGGGGCCGGCGAACGCGACGGTCGCGATCGCGTCGGCATAATTGGCGGCTTCCCGTGCCTCGCCGATCGATCTCCATGTCCCGACTGACCCCGGCGGCCGCCGCGCTCGCCACCGCCCTGCTGTGCGCGGCCTGCGCGACTGCGCCCTCCACCACGACGCGCGCATTCGACGTGGACGTTCCGCGGGTCGAGCATCCCGCAGGCGAGACCAGCGCTTGGTGGTTCCGCAGCGGCGCCGCGCAGGCCGCCACACGCGGCGCGATGGGCGGGCACGCGAAGAACGTCATCGTCTTCCTTGGCGACGGCATGAGCCTGCCGACCGTGGCGGCGGCGCGCATCCTCGAAGGCCAGCGCAACGGCCACCCCGGCGAAGAGAACCGGCTGAGCTGGGAAGACTTTCCCTACACCGCGCTCAGCAAGACCTACAACACCGACTCGCAGACGCCTGATTCGGCCGGAACCATGAGTGCCATCGCCACCGGCGTCAAAACGCGGATCGGGGTGATCGCCGTCGGGCCGGAAGTGCCCCGTGGCGATTGCGCGCAGGCGTTGCTGCATCCGACCACCACGCTGTGGGAACTGGCGGCGTCGCAGGACATGGACGTCGGCATCGTCACCACCACGCGCATCACCCATGCGACACCCGCCGCCACCTTCACCCACGCGCCCGATCGAAACTGGGAAAACGACGCGGAGATGCCGGCCGCGGCGCACGCGGCGGGCTGCATCGACATCGCGCGGCAACTGGTCGAGTCGCCGCTGGCCGACCGGGTGAAGGTGCTGATGGGCGGCGGTCGTTCGAACTTCATGCCGGCCGCGGAGGAAGACCCCGAGTACGCGGACAAACACGGCCTGCGACTGGACGGCCGCGACCTGGTAGGCGAGTGGTCGAAGCGCCATCCGGGCGGCGCCTACGTGTGGAACGAGAAGCAGCTCCAGCAGGCGCCCGCCGACGCGCCGCTGCTGGGCCTGTTCGACCCGAGCCACATGCACTACGTCACCGAGCGCGACACCGACAAGGGCGGCGAGCCGGAGCTCGCCACGATGACCCGCGCAGCCATCTCGCGACTGTCGAAGGGCCGCAACGGCTACGTGTTGCTGGTCGAAGGCGGACGCATCGACCACGGCCACCACGAAGGCAACGCCTACCGCGCGCTTACCGAAACCATCGCCTTCAGCGATGCCGTGCGTGTCGCGATGCAGTCGACGTCGCCCGACGACACGCTGATCCTCGTCACGGCCGATCACTCGCACACGCTCAGCTTTGGCGGCTACCCAGCGCGCGGCAATCCGATCCTGGGCAAGGTCAAGGGCAGCAGCGGCGAAGGCGACGGCAAGAGCGAATACGCCACCGACGCGCTCGGCCACCCGTACACCACGCTGAACTACGCGAACGGCCCGGGCTACCTCGGCGCAACCGATCAGCAGCCGGAGGGCAGCAAGCGCTACCCGCACGTGGTGAGCGGCGCGCGCGAGGCCGAGCACGGCCGCCCCGACCTGAGCCACGTCGACACCGCCGCGCCTTCCTACATGCAGGAGTCGATCATGCCGATGGCCAGCGAAACGCATGGCGGCGACGACGTCGGCATCTGGGCGCGCGGGCCGGGAAGCCAGGCAGTGCGGGGCTCGCTCGAGGAAAACGCGATCTTCCACATCCTGCTGCAGGCCACGCCGCGTTTGCGCGCAGCCGTGTGCAAGGCCGGCGGCTGCGATTCGAACGGCGTGCCGGTGGCGATGCCGGCTGCCGCCGCGCGCTGATCAGAACGGCTTGGCCAGCACCAGGTACACGATCGCGACGAGCACGAGCACCGGGATCTCGTTCACCAGCCGCAGCGTGCGCGACGACGGCAGTGCGCCGCCAACCGCGGCGCGCTTGAGCCAGCGTCCGGACACGATGTAGAACGCCAGCACCACCAGTACCAGCGCGATCTTGGCGTGCAGCCAGCCACCGATGATGTGGAAGCCGAACACCAGCGCGAGCCCGAACACGAGCGCGAGACCGAACATCACGTGGCCAAAGCGGTACAGGCGGCGACCCATCAGCACGAGCCGCTCGCGAACGGGTGCCGAATCACCGGCTTCCGCGATGTTGACGAGGATGCGTGGCAGGTAGAACACCGCTGCCATCCAGGCGATCACGAACACGATGTGGAAGGTCTTGGTCCAGAAATAGGCCATGGCGCGGCAGTCGTGAAGTGGGGCCGGTAGGATGCCACGCGCCGCACGGCGCCTTCTTCGGGAATCCAATGAGCAAGCAGTACGACCGCGATTACTTCGAACGCTGGTATCGCGATCCGGCGCTCAGGCGCGAGGCGATCGGTGGCGCGGCGCGGCTGGCGCGCAAGGTGGCGATGGCGGTCGCCACCGCGGAGTACTGGCTGGAACGCCCGCTGCGCAGCGTGCTCGACATCGGCTGTGGCGAGGGCGCGTGGCAGCCGGCCCTGAACAAGCTTCGTCCGAAGGCGCGCTACCTCGGCTTCGACAGCAGCGAATACGCGATTGCCCGCTACGGCGCGCGTCGCGGCCTGCATCGCGCGGCGTTCGCGGATTTCGCGATGCTGCGGCCTTGCGCCCCGGTGGACCTGCTGGTCTGCAGCGACGTGCTGCATTACCTCGACACGCGCGAGCTCGACGCCGGCCTGCCCGGCCTGGCCGAGCTGTGCGGCGGCGTCGCCTTCCTCGAGACCTTCAGCTCGGGCGACGAGGTGGCCGGCGACACGCACGGGTTCCGTCGCCGCCCCGCCCGCTTCTACCGCGAGCGCTTCGATCGTGCCGGTTTCGCACCGCTGGGCTCGCACCTGTGGCTGGGGCCCGCGCTCCTCGACGCGGCGGCGACGCTCGAAACGACGCGCTGAACCCCCGGACCCCTATCACGGTCCGGCCCGGTAGCGCGGGTTATGCTGCTGTGCAACAGGGGGATTCGATGCTTTATCAGATGCATGAACTCGGCCGGGCCTGGCTCGCGCCGATGACGTACTACGCCGACGCCATGAGCAAGGCCTTCGGCGCGCCGGGCAGCTGGCTGCACACCGTGCCGGGCGCGTCGGAGCTTTCCGCGGGCTACGAGCTGTTCTACCGCCTGGGCAAGGACTACGAGAAGCCGCGCTTCGAGATCCACGAGGTGGAGATCGACGGCCGCGCATTCCCCGTCGTCGAACGCGAAACGCTGCGCAAGCCGTTCTGCCGGCTCCTTCACTTCAAGCGATTCGCCGACGATGTCGAGGGCGTGCAGGCGCTTGCCGACGACCCGACCGTGCTGGTGGTCGCGCCGCTGTCCGGCCACCACGCCACGCTGTTGCGCGACACCGTGCGCACGCTGCTGCGCGACCACGACGTGTACATCACGGACTGGGTGGACGCGCGCATGGTGCCGGTGTCCGAAGGCCCGTTCCACCTCGACGACTACATCGCGTACGTAGAGGAATTCATCCGTACGATCGGCGCCGCCGACCTGCACGTGATCAGCGTCTGCCAGCCGACCGTACCGGTGCTGGCCGCCGTGTCGTTGATGGCCGCGCGCGGCGAAACCACGCCGCGTTCGCTGGTGATGATGGGTGGCCCGATCGACACCCGCGAGAACCCGACGAAGGTCAACGACCTGGCCACGCACCGCCCGATGTCGTGGTTCGAGACGCAGCTGATCCATCCGGTGCCGGCGCCGTTCCCGGGTGCCGGTCGCCGCGTGTATCCGGGCTTCCTGCAGCACATGGGCTTCGTCGCGATGAATCCCGAGCGCCACTTCGAATCGCACTGGGATTTCTACCAGAACCTGCTCGAAGGCGACCTCGAGGACGCGGCGTCGCATCGCCGCTTCTACGACGAGTACAACGCGGTGCTCGACATGCCGGCCGAGTACTACCTCGACACCGTGCGCATCGTGTTCCAGCAGCACCTGTTGCCGAAGGGCGAGTGGGAAGTTCGCGGACAGAAGGTCGATCCGTCGAAGATCAAGGGCACGGCGCTGCTCACGATCGAAGGCGAACTGGACGACATCTCGGGCCGCGGACAGACGCGCGCGGCGCAGAAGCTCTGCACCGGCATTCCGGAATCGGACCGCGAGCATTTCGTGGTTGAAGGCGCCGGGCACTACGGCATCTTCAGCGGCCGGCGCTGGCGCACGCAGGTGTATCCGAAGGTTCGCGACTTCTTCGTCGAACACTCGAAAAACTGATTCGTGACACGCAAAAAAAACGGGCGCCCTGGTGGCGCCCGTTTTCGTTGGGGCGATCCCGATCAGGCGGCGTAGGCAGGGCCGGAGCGCACCAGCATGTGCTTGGCGAGCTGGCCATGCAGATGCCCGACGCCGCGCGCCACGTGCAAAGTAATGAACAGCAGTGCGATGCCGGCGACGAATACGAACGGCAGCTGCCATGTATGCACGCCCTGCACGTGGAAACCGGCGGCGTCCGACCCGACGATTGCTTCGAACAACGCGGCGAGTGGCGCAGCAATGAACCCGGCGGATAGCGAAAGCAACGTTACGGCGAGCGTGAAGTAGACGATTCCAAGCGGGAGCATCAACAGCATGTAGAGCAACGTGCCCCACGTGCGCGGATCGGTGAACATCGCCTTGATGCGCTCGAGCAGCGGCGCGTCCCGGGTCACGTACAGCGGCCGTCGCGGCATGCGCTCGCCGAGCATCACTTCGACCAGTCGGCCTTCGACGAGTGACAACACGCGCACCGAGCCGAAGAACAGGATCGCGAATGGAATGCCGATGATCAGCACCGACAGACCGGCGCTCAGCGAAAGACCGGTCACGATCCAAGTGAAGTAGAAGATGCCGGTAGCCAGCGAGAGCAGCATGTAGAACAGCGCAGCGTAGGTGCGCGGCTCGGTGGCGACGCCGAAGAAACGGCCGATCGCCGAGCCTCGGACTACAGCCTTGGGCGGCTGCAGCGCGGTCTGCACGCGTACTTCGGTATCGCGATAGATGTCGGCGACCTCGTCGGGCGCGCCGTAGCTGCCTGCGACGTCCGCGATCACCTGCGCCTCGGAGCGTCCCGGATTCGCGGCCATCTCCGATCGCAGGTAGTCCTCGGCGTCATAGAGCGCGTCCTGCACGAGCGAGGGATCGGCGCCGGCCAGCGCGGTGCGCAGCCGCTCCAGGTATTCGGCGATCGTGGAAGGCGCGGCAAGGCCGGGCGCGAAGGTGTGGACGGCGTTCATGCGTGGTCTCCGCGGAAGTCGTTCTGTTCGGTAGCGGGAAGTTTGGGATGGGCGAGCGCGCCGAGTACGGCGTCGACCGAATCGCGGGTGTCGCGCCAGGCCGAGGCCCAGCGCCCGAGCACGGCGACGCCGGCTGCGTTGATGCGGTAGTAGCGGCGCGGCGGCCCGGAGATCGACGGCTCGACCTGACTCTCGAGCAGGCCGGCGCCCTCCAACCCGCGAAGCACCGGATACAGCGCACTCTGCTTGCCGGCCAGCACGCCCTCGAGCTGCTCGAGGCGCTTGGCGATCTGGTAGCCGTACATGGGCTCCGTCGCGTCGGCCAGCACGGCGAGCAGCGCCAGCGAAACGGTGCCGGCACTCAACTCCTTCTGGAACTTCCGCAGCTGAAGGTCGGGATCGTCGAGGGGGAGCGCTGACATGGCGGAGGCTCGTGCTGGGGACGACTTCACTGTAGTGCGAACTTCGGTATACCGAACCTGCCATTGGTCACGGCCGCTTATGCGTGGCGACGACGGCGCCGGGGGTAAGAGGAAAGCCCCTCTCCACGGAGTCACCGTCATGACCCAGGGCGACAAGTCCAGCTACACCGACAAGCAGAAACGCGAAGCTGGCCACATCGAGAAGAGCGAAGAGAAGCGAGGCGTGCCCAAGACCGAAGCCGAGCGGATCGCTTGGGCGACCGTCAACAAGCAGGACGGCGGCGGCAAGAAGTCCGGCTCCGGCCGTACCAAGCACTGACGCCGGCGCGGCCACCGGTCCGTGCGGCCGGTGGCCCCATGCGACAGAATCGGCGGACCTCCCCGCGGAATCCGCCATGTCCATGCGCCCGGCCGTTACAACGCTTTCGATCGCGCTAGCCCTCGCCTGCCTGGCGGTGCACGCCGCGCCGAGGCGCGTTCCTGCGGCGCCCGCGAAGGCGCGTTCGATGCAGGAAATCATCGACGCCTCCACGCCGGGCGACTGGCGACGCCCCGACCCGCGGGACACGCTTTACATGGACCTCGCTGACGGCCATCGCGTCGTCATCGAGCTCGCGCCGGCGTTCGCGCCCCAGCACGTCGCGCAGGTCCGAACGCTCGCACGCGAGGGTTACTGGAACGGGCTGGCGATCATGCGGTCGCAGGACAACTTCGTCGTGCAGTGGGGCGATCCCGAGGAGGACGCGACGAAGAAGAAGTCGATCGGCAGCGCGAAGGAGCACCTGCCTGCCGAATTCACGTTCGCCGCGAAGGACGCGAGGTGGACGCGCCTGCCAGACGCCGACGGCTGGGCGCCCCAGGTGGGCTTCGTCAACGGCGTGCCGGCCGGCCACGATGCGAAGGCCGGCACCTACTGGATGGCGCACTGTTACGGCGCTGTCGGTGCCGGGCGCAACAACGAAGCCGATTCCAGCGACGCGACCGAGCTGTACGTGGTGACCGGGCAGTCGCCGCGACAACTCGACCGCAACATGTCGATGGTCGGGCGCGTCGTGCAGGGCATGGAATGGCTGTCGACGATTCCACGCGGCACCGGCCCGCTGGGTTTCTTCGAAAAGCCCGAACAGCGCGTTGGCATCAAGTCGACCCGGCTGGCGTCGGATGTGCCACGGGACGAGCGCACCGACATCGAGTTGATGCGTACCGACACGCCGCTCTTCGCCGAGCTGGTCGAGTCACGCCGCAATCGTCGCGATGCGTTCTACAAGGTGCAGGCGCACCACATCGACCTGTGCAACGTGCCGCTTCCGGTGCGCGCGGCGAAGACGCGCTGAGTCAGCGGCCGAGCGTCGCCGACGCGCCGGCAGCGGGCACGGCTACGCGCG
>NZ_VTRV01000180.1 GCF_008274655.1 Cognatilysobacter lacus
TCACGCGTGCGCTCGCTGATCGTCGTGGCCGGCCGCGACTTCGTGACCCCCGACGACGTTCGCGAAGTCGCGTTGCCGGCGCTGCGCCATCGGATCGGCCTGTCGCCCGAACTGCAGCTCGAGGGCCAGTCGACCGACGCGGTGCTGCAGGCACTGCTCGCCCGCGTGGATGCCCCGCGCCAGTGAGTTTGGCGCGCGCCAATACGGACTTGCAACGCGGCTGGCCGCGGCCGGCGGCCGGCCTGCTGGCGTTGCTTGCGGCGTGGTCGGTGGTGGGCATCGGCCTGATCGCCGGCCTGGTCGACGGCGCCGTCTGGGCCGGCAGCGGCGTGGCGATCGCGCTGATCGTGCTGCTCGATGGCGGGCGGTTGCTGCGTCGTGTGGTGCCGCAGGTGACGCGACGCATGCCCGAGACATGGCCGGTCGGCGTGGAGACGCCCGTGACGCTCGCGTTCGGCGACATCCCGGCGCCGCTGCGCATCGACGTCGTCGACCTGCACCCCGGCGCCTGGCGGATGCGCGACCTGCCGCGCCGCCTCGACCTGCGCCCCGGCACCGCGATATCGATCGACTATGCGCTGACGCCCGAAGCGCGCGGCGACGTCGAGTTCGGCGGAACGCAGCTGCGCCTGCATTCGCCGTGGCGACTGCTGACGCGCGATGTCGTGGTGGGTGCGCCGCGCCGCGTGCGCGTGTTTCCCAACTTCGCGCCGCTGGCGAAGTTCGCGATGTTCAGTGCCGAGCAGGCGTCGCGACTGGTAGGCGCGCACGTGCGCCGGCGTCGCGGCGAGGGCACCGATTTCCACCAGATGCGCGACTATCGCGTCGGCGATTCGCTGCGGCAGATCGACTGGAAAGCCACCGCGCGGACGCGTCGCTTGATTTCGCGCGAATACCAGGACGAGCGCAACCAGCAGGTGGTGCTGATGCTCGACACCGGACGGCGGCTGATGGCGCGCGACGATGCCATGAGCCATTTCGACCACGTGCTCGACGCCTCGCTGGTGGTCGCGTGGCTGGCGCTGCGGCAGGGCGACGCCGTGGGCCTGCTCGCGAGTGGCGGGGATACCGCGTGGGTGCCGCCGCAGCGCGGCAGTGCCGCGATCGATCGCCTGCTGCGCGCCACCTATGCGCTTCAGCCCAAACCCGTGGCCACCGATTTCCTCGCAGCGGCGACCGAGATCGCGTTGCGCCAACGTCGTCGCGCGCTGGTCATGTTGGTCACCAATCTGCGCGACGAGGACATGGACGACGTGCTCGCCGCGGTGCAGCTTCTGCGGCGTCGCCACGTGGTGTGCGTCGCGAGCCTGCGCGAATCGGCGCTGGATGCCGCGCTGGCGCGCGACGTCGCGGACCTGCCGGCGGCGCTCACCGCTGGCGCGACCGCCCAGTACCTCGCGCGCCGCGACCAGGCGCACGAGGCGCTGCGCAGCCATGGCGTGCGCGTGCTCGACGTCACCTGTGACGCGCTGCCCGCAATGCTCGTGGAAACCTACCTCGCGGTGAAGCGTACAGGTTCGCTGTAGGCGCACGCGTTACGCTTGCGCCTGTTTGGAATCCGGCGCACGAATGTCGAAACTGCCCCCTGGACGCTACCGGCCGCTCGCCTGGCTGGCCGCCGTAGCGCTGCTCGTCTGGACCTCGACGCGGCTCGCTCTCGCTGCAACCGTAGGAAGCGGACTCCCCCTGGGCTACCTGCCGCGCGTGCTCGGCTTCGGCCTGGTGTACGACCTCGCCACGCTGCTCTACCTCTCGTTGCCACTGGTCTTGCTGGTCACCCTGCTGCCCGACCGCGCCATGCGTTCGCGCCTCGGTCGCGGCATCGTCGAGCTGACCTGCTTCGGCTTGCTGCTCGTGCTCGGCTTCGTCGCCATGTCGGAGTGGACGTTCTGGGACGAGTTCCAGAGCCGTTTCAACTTCATCGCGGTCGATTACCTGGTCTATACGCAGGAAGTGCTTGGCAACATCAGGCAGTCGTATCCGGTGGGCATGCTGCTGGCCGCGCTCGGCGCGACCTGCCTCGCCGTGTTCTTCGCCACGCGCAGGTTCCGCCGCGTCGACCATGCGCTGCCGGGGCTGTCCGCGCGCCTTGGCCTGCTCGCCGCCACCCTCGCGCTGTGCGTGATCACCACGCTCGGGCTGTCGGGCGCGATCAAGAACACCACCAGCAACCATTACGCGGACGAGCTGGCGGGCAACGGCATCTACGAGTTCTTCGCCGCCTATCGAGGCGCGACGCTCGACTACCGCCAGTTCTACCGCACGCTGCCGGACGCGGTCGCGCGCGCACGCACGCGTTCGCTGCTCGCCACGCCGGATGCCATCTTCCTGCACCCCGACGGCATCGTCCGCCGGATCAAGGCGCATGTGCCCGAGCGACGGCTCAACGTGGTGCTGATCAGCGTCGAGAG
Organism: Cognatilysobacter lacus; assembly: GCF_008274655.1. Lineage (GTDB taxonomy): Bacteria > Pseudomonadota > Gammaproteobacteria > Xanthomonadales > Xanthomonadaceae > Cognatilysobacter > Cognatilysobacter lacus. The sequence goes on from NZ_VTRV01000180.1 coordinate 2,412, forward strand.
TTTCTCCGCCGATTATTCCGGCACGTTCGGCCGCGAGGAATCGCTCACACCGAATCTCGACGCGCTGACGCCGCAGAGCCTGGTGTTCTCGCAGCTCTATGCCACCGGCACGCGCACCGTGCGCGGGCTCGAGGCGCTGTCGTTGTCGGTGCCGCCGACGCCCGGCGAGTCGATCGTCAAGCGCGACAACAACCACGGCCTCGCGACGCTCGCGACGATCTTCAACGCGCATGGCTATACGTCGGAGTTCGTCTACGGCGGCTATGGCCGCTTCGACAACATGAACGACTACTTCGGCCACAACGGCTACCAGGTGCACGATCGCGAGGAGATTCCGTCCGCGCAGATCCACCACGAGAACATCTGGGGCGTAGCAGACGAGGATCTCTACACGCTGGCGATGGGGGCGATGGATCACGCCAGCGCGCAGGGTCATCCTTTCTTCGCGCACCTGATGACCACTTCGAACCACCGGCCGTACACGTTCCCGGCCGGGCGCGGACCGTGGAAACAGCACGACCGCATCAGCGCCGTGCGTTACACCGACTGGGCCATCGCCGATTTCCTGCGTCGCGCGCGGCAGCATTCGTGGTTCCGCGACACGGTGTTCGTCATCACCGCCGACCATTGCGCGATGAGCGCGGGCAAGGCCACGCTGCCGGCGTTCCGATACCGCATTCCGATGTGGATCTATTCGCCGGCGCACATCAAGCCGGGGGTGTTCGACGGATTGATGAGCCAGATCGACATTCCGCCGACGTTGCTCGGGTTGCTCGGTTTCGACTACACCAGCCGCTTCTATGGCGCCGACGTGATGGTGCGCCCGCCGCAGCGCGCCTACATCGGTACCTACGAGCTGCTCGGCTATATCCGCGACGGCAAGATGCTGCAGCTGGGACCGAACCGCGCGATCGAGACCGTGGTGCCCGCGCTCAAGGACGACGTGCCGCAGCCGCTCATCGCGAACGACCCGGGCCTCACCGACGATGCGGTCGCGCTGTACCAGACTGCCGCGGATGATTTCAGCGCCGGCCGCATGCAGGCCGCCGCGGTTCGCTGACGCGGCTCAGCAGCGGCCCGTGACGTCGGCCTGCGCCGACGCCAGGATCGCGTGTTCGGTTTCCCGAAGCAGGCCCTGCGCGTAGATCGCCCACGCGAGGTACGCGCGGATCCGCTGGAAGTAGCGATGTCCGAACGGCTCGCGCGCACGCAGGCGCCGCTCGCAGCGGCGCTTCTGTTCTTCGAGGTATTCGCGCACGCCGATCAGCTTCTCGCGCGCGCGCGGGATGCTCAGGCCCTGCAGGCCGAAGAACGGCAGGGTGTCGTAGGCGGGATGGAGCGACAGCGGCGACTTGTTCCAGTTCACGGCGGCGATGGCAGCGAGCTGTCCCGGCGTACCGCACTGGCCGCACTCGCAACGCACCTGCCAGCGCAGGTCGACGAAGGCGAGCGTCGGCGCCTTGCCGCAGGCCATGCAGTCGTTGACCCAGCGATCCGCCTCGAGCGGGTCGTCGGGCCCGAAGTCCAGCCATGCGGCGTCGATGTCGACGTAGCGATCGTGAACCGCGGAGGCGCGGACGGTGTCGGGTCGTGCGGACATGAGTCTCCTCGAGAAGGCGCGGCGACGGCCGTACGGCCGGATCCCTGTCGTGAAGAGCGCCGCCGCGCGGTAGGCGCGGCTGGACGCATTGTGCCTGCCGCAGTGTGAATCCTTTGCGGGACCTCCTTGCCGCGACGACGGCGGCTGCCCATGCGCCGGGCGCGGCGGCTGCGATGATCAACGCATGCCTAACATGACCCTTCGCATTTCCCTCGTCCTGCTGCTGCCGAGCCTGGTGGCGTGCCAGCAGCCTGCGTCGTCCTCCGCGACGGCGACCGGAGCCGGTGTTGGCGCAGCGCAGGTTTCAGCTCCGCGCGACACGATCACCGAAGCGGTGCGCATGCATGCGCACGCCGCCGAGGTCGAAGGCAGCGGAACCGTCGTGCGCGTGCTGCCGGATGACGCCAACGGCAGCCCGCACCAGCGCTTCCTGCTGGCGCTCGGGGGCGGGACGGTGCTGGTCGCGCACAACGTCGAGCTCGCTCCAAGGCTGGACGGTCTGGCCGTCGGCGATACGGTCGGGTTCCGCGGCGAATACGTCTGGACGCCCAAGGGCGGCACGCTGCATTGGACGCATCACGACCCGCACGGCGACCACCCGGGTGGCTGGCTGCGCTGGCGCGGCCGGACCTACGAGTAAGCGGTCGGGCTTTCGCATCAGCCCACTTCCCCCGTCCGTTCAGCTCGAAGCCAAACGATCCCGCAATGCCGAGTACACCGCTGCAGTGGCGGGCAGCACGCCGTGCCAGAGCCGGAAACTCTCCGCCGCCTGTTCGACCAGCATGCCCAGGCCGTCGATACAGGTGCCGGCGCCGTGCGTGCGCGCCGCGTCGAGGTACGGCCTCGCGGCGTCGCCATAGCCAAGGTCGACCGCCGTCCAGCCCGGCGTCACGTCCCGCGCGAGCGGCCAGTCGATCGCTTC
>NZ_VTRV01000181.1 GCF_008274655.1 Cognatilysobacter lacus
GGCATCGCGGCTCGCATCCGCGACGACGGCCCGCCCGCGGAGCAGGTCGCCACCGATGCGGCGCCCCGCTTCCGCGCCAAACGAGCGCTTCGCTGGGCCTACGACCGCCTGCAGTTCGACTGGCCGTTCGACGTGCTGCTGCATTCGCCGCCCCTGCGCTGGGCGGCCGAACAGGTCTACTTCCACAAACGGGCAACGTGATGGCGCCGGCGTCCGCCGGTTCGCGAGGCCGACGCCGGTACCGCGCTCGCCCCATCAGCACACGTTCTGGACATGGCGCCGGCTAGCGTGCGAAGTCGGCGCTGCGCGTGGGCATGAGTCGCCCAACGCGGCACCGCCGGCCTATCTCCCTGCCAGGCAACCGCCCATGCGAACCCAAGTTGCACCGCGCCGATCTCCCGTCGCGAACGCCGTCTTCAACGTGCTCAACCCGATCCCGTTCGGCTGCTTCGTCGCCGCGCTCATCTTCGACGTCACCTACGCGCGGACCGCGCAGGTCATGTGGACGAAGGGCGCCGCCTGGCTGATCGTCATCGGCCTGCTGGCTGCGATCGTCCCGCGCCTCGTCGACCTGGCGCAGACGTGGTTCACCGCAAGGCATGCATCCACGTCGGCGGACCGGCTCGACTTCTGGCTGAACCTGTTCGCCATCGTCGCCGCGATCTTCAATGCGTTCGTGCACAGCCGCGATGCGTACGCGGTTGTGCCTGAGGGCCAGTGGCTGTCGGCACTCACGGTCGCGCTGATCGCGATCGGACACGTCGTCAGGGCAACGCTGCGCACCCGCACGGAGGGCCTCGCCCATGGTTGAGACATTGCTCCGCAGCGCCGTAGCGCTTGCGCTCGCCGCGCTTCTCTCCGGTTGCGCGCAGAAGGCTTCGCTGGAACCGGCGCAGCAGTCCGGCGTGAATCCGCCACTGCCCAGCCCCAAGGATTTCCTGATGCCGCCGATGCAGGTGCCGACCGGCGTGGGCTGGCAGCCCGGGCAGTCGCCGACCGTCGCTGCAGGGCTGCATATCGAGCGCATCGCGACCGGCCTCATGCATCCGCGGCAGCTTCTGTCCCTGTCGAACGGCGACGTGCTCGTGGTCGAATCCAACGGCCCCGGCCAGGAACACGTCACCACGCCGAAGCAGTGGATCGCCGGCAAGGTCAAGGCGAATTCCGGCAAGGGCGCGAAGGGCGGCAACCGCATCACGCTGTTGCGCCCGACCGGCGCACCCGGCGAGTGGCAGAAGCACCTGCTGATCGACCACCTGCACTCGCCGTTCGGCGTGCAGCTGATCGGCGACTCGCTCTACGTCGCCAATACCGATGCGATCCTGCGGTATCCGTTCCATGTCGGCGATACGGTGATCACGGCGCCGGGCGTCGAGTTCGCCGACCTGCCCGACACGGTGAACCACCACTGGACCAAGTCACTGCTGGCGAGCCCGGACGGTCGCAAGCTGTACGTCGGCGTCGGGTCCAACAGCAATGCCGGCGAGAACGGGCTGGAAGTCGAATACCGTCGCGCCGCGGTGCTCGAAGTCGACGTCGCGACCGGTGGCAGCCGCATCTATGCGTCGGGCCTTCGTAACCCGACCGGCCTCGGTTGGAATCCGCAGACCGGCCAGCTGTGGGCGATCGTCAACGAGCGCGACGAGATCGGCGCCGACCTCGTGCCCGATTACATGACGTCCGTACGTCCTGGCGGGTTCTACGGTTGGCCGTACAGCTATTTCGGCCGGCACGTCGACGCGCGCGTGGTGCCGCAGCGCCCGGATCTCGTGGCCAGGGCGATCGTTCCGGATTACGCGCTGGGGTCGCACGTGGCCGCGCTCGGCCTGCTGTTCTCCGACACCAATGCGCTGCCGGCCGCCTATCACGGCGGTGCGTTCGTCAGCGAGCACGGCAGCTGGGATCGGTCGCCGTTGAGCGGCTACCAGGTCGTGTTCGTGCCGTTCCGCGACGGCAAGGCGACGGGCACACCCGTCACGCTGGTCAGCGGCTTCTACTCGAGGGACGAAAAGCAGCTCTACGGCGCGCCGGTCGGGCTGGCGCAGGCGCCCGACGGTTCGGTGCTGGTCGCCGACGACGTGGGCAACATCGTCTGGCGGGTGACCGCCCAGCATTGATCCTCCGGGATGGATGCGCAGGCCATGTGCGCTCGGCAACCTTTGCACATGGCCGGACGGCGCAACCGCGTCGACGCTGTAATTTCACGAAACCGGTCGACGCGCTCGTCGAGCCCCCCAACACCGCAACGGAGAATCGCCATGTTGCATACCGCCACCCTGCTGTTCGTGCTGACCGCGCTCGGCGGAATCCTCATGGCCGGGATCCGCTTCGCGCGCAAGCAAAACCCGCCTGCGTGGATCGCGATGGTCCACGGCCTGCTGGCCGCGTCGGCGATGACACTGCTGGCCTACTCGGTGTTCACCGAACCGGTCCCGACGCTCGCCACCGTCGCGCTGGTGCTGTTCGTCCTGGCGGCGGGCGGCGGCGCGGTGATGAGCCTGGTCTACAAATGGCATCACCGTCTGCTGCCGTCCTGGCTCGTCGGCGCGCACGCAACGCTGGCGGTCGCGGCGCTGTTGTCGCTGCTGATGGGGACGTACGGCGGCGGTTGACCGCCGACCGTCGCGTGTCGTCGGTGCCGACGTGGGCCGACGGCTCCGGGTGGTATCGAAGCGCCGACGTCGCGGCAATCAGCCGCGCCAGTTCGCGTGCCCGCGCCAGAAGTCGACGCTGCGACGGTAGGCCTCGCGATCGATCGGCACCCCGGATCCGCCCTCGTCGGTGCCCAGCGCATTGCGCATCATCGTAATCGGCGCCATCGGCGTCTCCGCGGGTTCGAGCGTGTACATGCAGCCCACCACGCCCCAGTCGGCGTCGATGCGCGTGCCCTCCTTCGCCAGCTGCTCGCGGCTGTAGAGGATGGGGATCAGGTATCGCGCGGTCGGCGGCTCGAGGCCTTCGAACCAGCGCACGAGCACAGGCAACTCCGCGTCGTTGCGCGCTTCGTAATCCGAGCGCAGCAGGCGCCGGTTGTCGTCGGTGATCGGCACGGCGAGACAACGCGTCGACGTCCAGTTGCGATGCACGTGCAGCTTGCAGAAAGGCGCATAGCCCTCGAGCACGGCCACCGGTTGCGCTTCGTTGAGGTGGCGCACGAACTGTTCCGGCGTGCAGTCCTGGATCGTGTTGCGGCGCGGCTGTCGCGGGAACAACCGGGGGCGGGCGAAATCGGTCAGGACGATCGTCACGGGCGATGCTCATCGGGAAGGCAACCAGTATCGCGTGACGGGTTGCAGGCGCACGGGCGCTGCAGCGTCCGGGTGCGCGACGCCCACGGGCGGGCCGGCAGGTCGTGCGGCGGAGCGGCGCCGCAGTTATGTGTCTGCGCCCTCGTGTGAGGCGCGTGGCGCGCCGTCAGCTCGAACGCTCAAGCCGCTCGGCCCACGCGCGCGGCCACAACTCCCGCGCGCCGAAAGCGAGCCCGGCACATGCCGTCGCCGCACCGCCGACGATGTCGACGGCGTAGTGCTGGCCGGTGGTGACGACACTCGGCAGCAGCACGGCGATCAGCACCGCAACCCATCGGCGCAGGCCCGGGTGCTGCACGCAGAAGCCGGCGGCGATGACGATCGGTATCGTCACGTGTCCGGACGGAAAGCAGTTGGTGTCGCGGTCCAGCGCCAATAGCAGGTGCCACGCATCCGCGGTAGCTGGATCGTGCGCGTCGGGCCACGCCTGGCGCGGCAGGCGCGTCGGCCACGCGAGCCATATCGCGACGTTCAACCCCAGCGCGATCGCGTACGACCTGAGCGTCGCGACCAGCACGCGGCGTTCGCTGATGCCGACCGCGAGCATCGGCGCCAGCAGCAACAGCAGCCAGTACGGCCAGATCGTCCACGCATGGCGGCCCAGTGCCGCCTCGATCGCACCCGCGGGAAGGATGCGCGGCGTCGAGAGCGGGTGGAGATTGATGGCGAGGTAGATCGCGCCGTTCGCCGCGGCCATCGCCGCCACCAGCGCCATACGCGTGGGCAAGGCGACGTGGGCTGCAGCGGGATCGGGTTCGGGACGCATGCCCCCAGTCTGCCAGCGCCGGAGCACGGCGCCCGCCTCGCGCATACTCGCGCGAAGTCCAAGCCCCGCCGATGGTGACCATGGAACCCAGCCCCGCAGATGCCGTCGCGTGCCGCAGCCCGGAACTCGGGTGGCGCGTTCGCATTGCCGGGATGGGCCGGTACCTGCCGCGCCGCCGCGTCGCGAGCGCGGAGATCGAGGCGCGCATCGGCGTTCGCGAGGGCTGGTCGCTCGCGCACAGCGGTGTCGCGTTCCGGCACTGGGCCGACCCGAGTGAGCGCGCGAGCTGGATGGGTGCCCAGGCGGCGATGGCCGCATTGCAGCAGGCCGGCGTGGACCCCGCAGGCGTCGACCTGATCATCAATGCCTCGGGCTCGGCTGAGCGCGCCATTCCCGATGGCGGGCCGATGATCCAGCAGGAAATGGGCCTGGGCGAGTCGGGAATACCGAGCTTCTCGGTGCACGCCACCTGCCTGAGCTTCATCGCCGCCCTGGAAATCGCCGCCGAGCGCATCCACCAGGGGCGCGTCGACCGCGCGCTGGTGGTGAGCAGCGAAATCGCGTCCGTGGCGCTTGATTTCGACACGCCCGAGGTATGCACGCTGTTCGGCGACGGCGCGGTGGCATGGCTGCTGGAGCGCGCGCCGACGGATTGCGCGTCGGCCATTCACCGCATCGCGTGGATGACCAACGGCCTGCATCGCGATCTCACCACCGTGCGCGGCTGCGGCAGCTTCCGCCACCCGCATTCCAGCGACACGCTGCACGGCGACGCGCTGTTCCAGATGGAAGGTCGCGCCACCTTGCGACAGGCGACGCGGCTCGCGCCGCAGATGCTGGCCAGGCTCGGCCTGGATGCCGAGCAGCGCGAACGGGTGCGGTGGATCGCGCCGCACCAGGCCA
>NZ_VTRV01000182.1 GCF_008274655.1 Cognatilysobacter lacus
GAGTAGGTCATCGCCAGGGTCTTTATCCCCAAACCCCCATCCGTGAACACGGGTGGGGGTTTGTCTTTGCGGCAAAGTTTGGTTCTTGTCGGGAATGCTTTCGGTCCAACGGAAGAAGTGAGCGGTGAGGTAGCGGCTGGCTGGGCGATGCGCTTTGGAGCATCCACACAGGCGGAAGCGATCCCGGATCCAAGTCATCGCTGTTGCAGTTGCAGTTGCGGTTGCAGTTGCGGTTGCAGTTGCAGTTGCTGTTGCTGTTGCTGTTGCTATTGCTATTGCTATTGCGGTTGCTATTGCTGTTGCGGCGCCGGCGTCGGCGCCGACGTGTCGAGGCTTCGATGCTGGTGACCGCGACGCGCCTCAGGCCAGGAGTTGCGATTCGAGTGGCTGTACGGCCGGCGCGCCTGCAACCACGCTCAGTGCGGATTCGGCGCTGACGCGGCGAAAATAGAAGAAAGCGGGTTGGGTCGAACGCGCGCTACGCGACGAGTCAGCCAATGCGAGCTGTTGCGTGCGCGAGCGCTCCACGATCCCCGGCGTGAACGAGAGCGTCGGACGCCCTAGAGAATCGAAACGGTCGGACCGCCCACGATCACGACATCGGCCGGCCGCCGGGCGAACAGACCCACGCTCACCACGCCGGGTATCTGGTTGAGCGCGGTCTCCATGGACTCCGGATCGCTGATCCGAAGACCGTGAATATCGAGGACCACGTTGCCGTTATCGGTGACGACGCTTTCGCGCCAAACGGGTTGGCCCCCCGTCATGGCGAGGATCCTGCGCGCCACCAGGCTCCTGGCCATCGGGATTACCTCGACGGGCAGCGGAAACGCGCCGAGCACGTCGACCTGTTTACTCGGGTCGATAATGCAGACGAACCGGTCGCTGGCTTCCGCGATTATCTTTTCGCGTGTGAGCGCGGCGCCGCCGCCCTTGATGAGTCGCTTCCGGGGGTCACATTCGTCAGCGCCGTCGACGTAGAGCGCGAGCGGCCCGGTCGAATTCAGATCCAGCACCTCGATGCCGTGACTGCGCAGTTGTTGGCTGCTCTGGTCAGAACTCGATACGGCGCCGCGGATACGGTCCGGCTCGCGTCCGAGCGCGTCGATGAAGTACGCCACCGTGGAACCGGTGCCGACACCGACGATCATCCCGTCCTCGACGAAGGTCATCGCCTTTTCGGCGGCGAGGCGCTTGGCTTCGGTCATGGCTTACTCGAGGGAGAGGAGGAGGGCCCACTGGGCCGCTGATACCGGCAGTACCGAAAGCCGGCTTCCGCGCTTGATCAGGGCGAACTCGTCACCCAGATCGTCGGCATGCCGGCGTATTTCCTCCAGCGGAATCGTGCGCGACAGTTTGCGTTCGAAGCGCACGTCGACATTGAACCAGCGTGGCTCTTCGTGGGTGGCCTTCGGATCGAAATAAGGCGATGCGCGATCGAACTGCGTCGGGTCGGGATAGGCTTCCGATGCCACCGTGGCCACTCCTGCGATGCCCGGCGGCGTGCAGTTGGAGTGATAGAACAGGACGCCGTCGCCGGAACGCATGCCGTTGCGCATGAAGTTGCGCGCCTGGTAGTTGCGCACGCCCGTCCACGGCTCGGTACCCACCTGCGCAAGGTGGTCGATCGAGAAGCAGTCAGGCTCGGATTTCATGAGCCAGTAGCGGCGACGCGCGCTCATGGAGCCGGCGCGCGAAGGTAGGTGGCGGATTCGGTGCACACGGCATCGACCGGAACATCCCACGGAGCGGGCTCCAGCGCACTCGCGCGCTGGACCTCGTAGCCTGCGCCCACCAGGAGGGGTCGCACCGGCGCGTCGCGCACCGGCGCGAGCGTGCGGTCGTACCAGCCGCCGCCCATCCCCAGTCGGTTGCACTGCTCGTCGAATGCAACCAGTGGCATCACGACGGCGGCAAGCTCGGCGGCGGCAAGCAACGGCACCCTCGAGGCGTCGGGCTCGGGGATGCCGAAGCGGTTGGAGACGATTGCATCACCCGGCCGCCACGGCGCGAATCGGAGGCATTGATCGGTGCCCAGTACGGGCAGGCAGTAGGTGCGGTCCGGTCCCAGCGACGACTGCCACGCGTGCAGTGCGATTTCACCATCCACCGCCCAGTAGCCGGCGACGTAACCCGAGCGCGGCATACCCGGAACGCTGGCCAACCGATCGGCGAGTTGCTGCGCGGAAGCGATGCGATGTGCGGGAGAAAGTGCGGCCCGTCGCGCACGCATCTCCTGGCGCAGCGATGCAAGCCCGGACGGCGCGCGTGTCATTGGACACACGCGCCACGCGCAGGCCATCGGCCACCAGAGATGGAGTCCTCCACCATGCCGATGCGTGCGAAACGACCTTGAACCCGGGGTTCAAGTGGGAACGCTCGGCCACCTTCGGGCTTCCCGCTCGCAGGCGGGCATGCACTCCGGATGACGGTCACATTCCCGATGTCGTTTTTAAGGGCCAAGGCGAATGTTTGGCACGCGGTCGCACACAGCAGAGGACGTGCAAGGATTATAGCGCGCGCCACCGCTGAAGACCGCGTGCATGGCGCTTCCGCTCGGCCGAAGTTCAGTGCGGTTGTGCGCGCCGCAAGCGGCTTTTCGGGCTCGATCCCGGCCATGCGCGGCATCACGGAACCGTCAGCCGGCGGGCGCGTCGAGCAGATCGTCGATCCGGCGATTCAGCATTCCTAGCGAGTGCGCGATATCGCGTTCGCGATTGCCTTCGCTGCGCACCTGCAACAGCTCGTGCGCGATGTTGAGCGCGGCGAGCACGGCGATCCTGTCCACCGCGGCCATTCGATTCGTGCCGCGGATCTCGCGCATCTTCGTGTCGAGCAGTTTCGAGGCGGCGACGAGACCATCGCGTTGCTCGGGAGTGCACCCCACGGTGTATTCGCGGTCGAGCAGGCGGACGTTGACGGGTTCGGAAGCGCTCATGCCATCGGTCTCACGTGTGCTGCTCGAGCGAACGCAGTCGGGCGATCATGGCTTCGACGCGCACGCGTGCCTGCTCGTTCTTCGCAAGCAACGACGCGCGTTCGGCGGCGAGGTCGACCTGCTGTTGCCGCAGGCTGCGATTCTCATCCTGAAGCCGGCGCAGGCGATCGCCGAGTTCGTCGATACGGCGTGCCAGCCGGTGGATGAGCTCGAGCGTCTGGGGCCTGTCTTCCATGCGGCCACGATAGCAGCGCGACCGCGCGAATCAAGGCGCGGTGACCGGCGTCATCCGGTCCGCCCAGCGCCAGTCGCGCATGAAACGCTCGCAGGCCTCGGGATCCAGCGGGCGCGCAAGCCAGTAGCCCTGGATTTCGTCGCAGCCGTTGCGGCGCAGGAAATCGAGCTGGCCTTCCGTCTCCACGCCCTCGGCGACCACATGGAGGCCGAGCGAGTGACCCATGGCGATGATCGCGCTGGTGATCGCCTCGTCGTCGGGATCGCGCGTGAGGTCGCCGATGAATTCACGGTCGATCTTCAGCGCGTTGATCGGCAGGCGCTTGAGGTATGCGAACGACGAGTACCCGGTGCCGAAATCGTCGATCGACATGTGCACTCCCAGTTCACGGATCGCATGAAGCGACGCCCACGTCTCTTCGGCCATCACCACGCTTTCGGTCAGTTCCACTTCGAGGCAATCGGCCGGCAGGCCGGTCTCGCCGAGCAGGCGCTCGATCACGTTCGCGATCTGCCCGCGACGAAGCTGCATGGCCGAAACATTCACGGACATCGCGATGTCGAGCCCGCTCTCGCGCCAGCGCGCAAGCTGCTCGCATGCGCGACGCATGGCCCACTCCCCGATATCGAGAATCAGCCCCGACTCTTCCGCGAGCGGGATGAACTGCGCGGGGCCGACGGCGCCGAATTCGGTCGAATTCCAGCGCAGCAGTGCCTCGACGCCGACGATCCGGCGCTGCGACAGCGATAGTCGCGGCTGGTAGACCAGGTGAAGCTCGTCGCGATCGATCACCTTGCGCAGCGCGGCCGAAAGCGTCGCACGCCTGCGGATATCGACGTCCATCCTCCCGCTGTAGCGCATGAACGTGCGCCGACCCAGGGCCTTGGCCTGGTACATCGCGGTATCGGCATGCTTGAGCATGTCCGACGGCGTGTCCGCGTCGTCGGGGTACACCGCGATGCCGATCGACGGCGACACGATGACGTCGCGCAGGTCGCCGGCGTCGAGCGGCGATTCGAACGCGCCGAGCAGCGCGCGCGCGACGTCCTCGGCCTCGCTCGCATCGTCGACGTGTTCCATCACCACGGTGAACTCGTCACCGCCCAGCCGCGCGACGGTGTGGTGCGCGCCGACCGCATGCTGCAGGCGGCCGGCGGTCGCGCGCAGGATCGCGTCGCCCGCGGCGTGGCCGAGCGAATCGTTGATGTCCTTGAAGCGGTCGAGATCGAGGAACAGCACCGCGATGCGGCTCTGCTGGCGCTTTGCGCGGGCAATCGCCCGCGCGAGCCGTTCGAGCAGCAGGGCGCGGTTCGGCAGCCCGGTGAGCGTGTCGTAGTTGGCGAGGAAGCGCAGTTCCTGCTCGGCACGCTTCTGGTCGGTGATGTCCGACAGCACGCCCACCCAGTGGCCGCGCTGGCCGCCGCTGTCGAGCACGACGCTGGCCTGCAGCCAGCACAGGAATTCGCTGCCGTCCTTGCGCCGTTGCCACAACTCGCCGGACCAGCGGCCGTCGCGACGCAGGTCCTCGCGCATGCGCGCGTAGACGGCCTCGTCGTGCTGGCGGCTGTCGATGAGGTTGGTGGTCTGGTTGACGACTTCGGTCTCGGTGTAGCCCGTCATGCGGGTGAATGCCGGGTTGACCGACACGAAGCGGAAGTCGTCGTCGAACACGGCGACGGCCTCCGCCATGCTGCGCAGCACCTCGCTCGCGACGCGGCGGTCGCGCTCCACGCGGCGGGTCTGCGTGATGTCGCGCGCCGTGCCGGCGATGCGCAGCGCG
>NZ_VTRV01000183.1 GCF_008274655.1 Cognatilysobacter lacus
GCCTGCGCGGACTCCCGCGCCTCGCGCATCGGTGCGGGCGTCGCTGGCTTCACGTTGGTCACCGCCGGCGGCGGCGGCACGTTGAGGTGCGCCTTCGTCAGCGCGTGCACCGGCAGCTTGCGCGGCGTGCCGCGCTGGTAGCTCGGCTTGCTCGACTCCTCGCCCAACTCGTTCTCGCGAATCCGGCTGACTTCGAAGTGCGGCGTTTCGAGCTGGTCGTCGGCGACGATCAGGATCGGCGCTTCGTGGCGCGCTTCGATCTCCGCCAGCGCCCTGCGCTTCTCGTTGAGCAGGTAGTTCGCGATCTCGACCGGCGCCTGCACGAGCACCTGTCCGGTGTTGTCCTTCATCGCATGCTCTTCGGCCAGGCGCAGCACCGACAGCGACAGCGATTCGACGCTGCGCATGCGGCCATGGCCTTCGCAGCGCGGGCAGACGATCTGGCTCGATTCGCCCAGCGACGGGCGTAGGCGCTGGCGGCTCAGTTCCAACAGGCCGAAGCGCGAAATGCGCCCGATCTGCACGCGCGCGCGGTCGTGGCGCAACGCATTCGACAGCCGGTTCTCGACGTCGCGCTGGTGCTTCGACGATGACATGTCGATGAAGTCGATCACCACGAGGCCGCCGAGATCGCGCAGTCGCATCTGGCGCGCGACTTCGTCGGCCGCTTCCAGGTTCGTGTTGAACGCCGTTTCCTCGATGTCGCCGCCCTTGGTGGCGCGCGCCGAGTTGACGTCGACCGCGGTCAGCGCCTCGGTCTGGTCGATGACCAGCGCGCCGCCGGACGGCAGCTTGATCGTGCGCTCGTAGGCGTTCTCGATCTGCGACTCGATCTGGTAGCGGTTGAAGAGCGGCACGTCATCCGTGTAGTGCTTCAACTTGCGCGCGTTGTGCGGCATCACCTGCTGCACGAAGTCGAGCGCCTCGGCATACATTTCCGGCGTGTCGACGAGAATCTCGCCGATGTCCGCGCGCATGTAGTCCCGCAGCGCGCGGATGATCAGGCGCGATTCCTGGTAGATCAGGAACGGTGCGGGCTTGGACAGCGCAGCCTCGCAGACGGCGCGCCAGATCTGCAGCAGATAGTCGAGGTCCCACTGCAGTTCCTCGGCATCGCGCCCGACGCCGGCGGTGCGGATGATCACCCCCATGTCGTCCGGGATGTTCAGCGAGTCCATCGCCTTCTTCAGTTCCGCGCGGTCATCGCCTTCGATGCGACGCGACACGCCACCCGCCGTCGGCGAGTTCGGCATCAGCACCATGTAGCGGCCGGCGAGCGAAATGAACGTCGTAAGCGCCGCGCCCTTGTTGCCGCGTTCTTCCTTGTCGACCTGGACGACGACTTCCTGGCCTTCCTTCAGCAGGTCCTTGAGGCCGGCCTTGTTCGGGTCGACGCCTGCCTGGAAGTAGTCGCGCGAGATTTCCTTGAGCGGCAGGAAACCATGGCGTTCGCCGCCGTACTCCACGAAGGCCGCCTCGAGCGACGGCTCCAGCCGCGTGATGCGGCCCTTGTAGATGTTCGACTTCTTCTGTTCCTTGGCGGGCTGTTCGATGTCGATGTCATAGAGATTCTGACCATCGACGATCGCGACGCGCAGTTCTTCCGCCTGCGTCGCGTTGATGAGCATTCGCTTCATTTGTCTGGCGTCCTCGCGCAAATCGCGCGACGGCGCCGTGGCGTCCGCTTCTGGGCACGGGCCCCGTCGCGCGATGCGCGGGTGGGACCCCACTTCCAGCGCTGCACACCACGGCGGGCCGCGGGAGCGCTTGTTCGTAAAACCGGTTGTGAGCTACGGGCCGGCGGCCGCATCGGGCATATGCCTTCCGCGTCGCACGGGTGGTGGTAAATGTCGTCGCGGGACGGCGTCACCCGTCCGGCGAGGGCCGGCCTTGCCTGCGCGCGCTGCTAACATGGCCGACCCCGTGGGTCGTGGTCACGCGCGCGCAGAATCGCGGAAGTGGGCTTTCGGCCCCTGCCGCACCCGCCATCCAGGCGGGGGTATGCGGCACAACTCCAGCGAAATCAAAACCTTATCTCGCGACGCGAGTTTAACAGATAACCACACGATGACCCAGCCGGCCGCTTCCGCTGCACGGACCGTTCGCGTCCCCGATGATCGGGATGGCCAGCGGCTCGACAACTTCCTCCTGGGGCTGCTGAAAGGCGCGCCGCGGTCCTTGGTCTACAAGCTCGTGCGGTCCGGGCAGGTCCGGGTGAACGGCGGTCGCGCGAAGGCCGAGCGCAAGCTCGACGCCGGCGACGAGGTTCGAATTCCGCCGGTACGCCTTCCGGAGGAGGGCGAACGCGCGCCGCCCGCGAAAGGCCTTCTGGCCGCGCTGGAGGCCGCGATCGTGTTCGAGGACACGCGCCTGCTCGCGCTCAACAAGCCGTCCGGCGTGGCCAGCCACGGTGGCAGCGGCATCAGCTACGGCGCGATCGAGGCGATGCGCGCGCTGCGGCCGGGGCAGGGGCTCGAGCTCGTCCACCGGCTCGATCGCGACACCTCCGGGCTGCTGGTGATCGCCAAGAAGCGCTCCGCGCTGGTGGAGTTGCAGGCCCTGATGCGCGAGGACGGGGGCATCGCAAAGCGCTACATGGCCCTGCTGGTCGGCCGGATGCCGGACGGCACGATGTCGGTCGACGCGCCGCTGCATGTCGGGTTGCGCCAGGGCGGCGAACGCCACGTGCAGGTGAATGCGGCGGGCAAGGCGTCACTCAGCCATTTCCGGGTGTTGGAGCGGCGGGGCGGCCATTCCTACTGCGAAGTGCGCATCGCGACGGGCCGCACCCACCAGATCCGCGTGCACTCGGCGCACATCGGGCACCCGGTCGCCGGGGATGAAAAATACGGCGAGGCCGAGGTCAACCGCCGCCTGCGCGAGCAGCTGGGGCTCAAGCGCATGTTCCTGCACGCATCGACGCTGGAGTTCGCCCTGGATGCCGGCCGTGCCCCGTACATGCTGAATGCGTCGCTGGCGCCCGAACTCGTGGATGTGCTCGATCGGCTGAAGTGATCCATGCTCGCGCGTTGGACGCCGCGCGCACCTGCGTCGCCTCACCCGGACCCGGTTCCGCGGTGCTGGCGCCGCGCGAATAGCCACGTCGAGCGACCACTGAACCGGCGATCGGCCACGGGTGGCGCGCTTCGCTCGGTGGAAACGGGGCTGGCTTGCTCCGCGGGATGCCGGCTCGCGCGCGAAAGCTCTGTCCGGTGCGCGAGCGATGGCTGCGGCGGGGCTGCTGAGAGCCCGATCCCGCCTAACTCAAGCGCGCCGGGCTTCGATTCCCGCGGTCGCGCCCCACCGCGTTTACGACCGATCTCAATATCCGACGCGCGGCCCTCACTATTTTGCCTTCAACGCGCCCTGCGCCTGCTCGTCGAGCACGAAGCAATGCTCCGGACGGGGCTGCGGTACATGGAAGGTCATCGGCACTGCGATCCATTTGGCGACTGCATGACCGGCCTGCATTTCCGGGCGGAACGTCCATTTGAGGACGGCCTGCTGCGCCGCCGTATCGAGTTCGGCATTGCCGCTGCTCTGTTGTACCTCGGACTGCCGGATATGCCCGTCGGTCTCGATATGCACCCGCAGCTGCACGGTCCCGCCGACGCCGTTGCAGGCAAGCCGCTCCGGGTACGCAGGCGGCGGCGTGTCCACTGCGGTGACCGGGCTGGACACGCCCAGAGGCGCGACGGGTGCGCCGGAATCGCATCCGACCAGCAACACGAAGAGCGCGGCGACCGGCAAGAGGCGCATGGCGTCAGACCAGCAGTGCGTCGGCTTTCGCCGCGCAGATGAAATCGTTCTCCGAAAGCCCGCCGACGTCGTGCGTCGAGTAGCGGACGACGCACCGGTCGTAATGTACGGAGAGGTCGGGGTGGTGGTCCTGCTGATGCGAGACATAGGCGAGGGCGTTCACGAAGGCCATCGTGCGGTAATAGTCGGCGAACCGGAATGTACGCGTGATGGCCGCGCCGTCTTCCACGACCGACCATTCCGGAGCGTCCTTCATCAGTTCGGCGACGCGCGCAGCGGCCAGTCGGTGTTCCGCGCCACGTTTGGGCGTGCAGTGTTGGTGGGCGAGATGCGGGGGCATGACGGGTCCTGTTGCGAGGCGCGGATCTCGGAGGCGACTGAATCGGGCCCCTCCGCCCGCGCACGTCGCGTGAAGGCGGCGCGGGAAGCAGCAGGGCGCGTGGATAGAATAGCGGGATGATCGATATTTCCGAATCCGCGCAGACCCACTTCCGCCGCCTCGTCGAGCGCGAGGCCATTCCCGGGCTCGGCGTTCGTCTGTCCGCGATGAACCCGGGCACGCCGCGCGCGGACGTGCGCCTCGAATTCGCCGAGCCTGCCGACCTTTCCGGCGACGAGTGGGCGATCGACTGCGATGGCTTCACGCTGTGGCTCGACGCCGCGAGCGTGACATTCCTAGAAGGCGCACATATCGACTACGAGACCAAGGGCACGTCGGGCCAGCTGCAGATCCGCGCGCCGCGGATCAAGGGCGAGGTGCCGACGGAGTCGACCGGTCTCGTGGATCGCGTGCGTTACCTGATCGACAACGAAATCAATCCCCAGCTCGCCTCGCATCGCGGCCACGTGTCGCTGGAGGAAGTGTCCGCCGACGGCGTCGTCTACCTGCGCTTCGGCGGCGGCTGCCACGGCTGCGGCATGGCGGACGTCACGCTCAAGCAGGGCATCGAGCGCACGCTGATGGACAAGGTGCCCGGCGTCACCGCGGTACGCGATGCCACCGATCACGCGACTGGTGAGGCCCCGTACATGCCGCGCGACACAGCCGCCTGAGACTCGGGTCGGCCGTGCACACCGCCGCCGCCATCATCGACGCGCTGAACGCACGGGCCACGCCTTCGGGCGGCCTGCGCGCCGCCGCCCGCGAGAGCTGGACGCAATG
>NZ_VTRV01000184.1 GCF_008274655.1 Cognatilysobacter lacus
GGGGTCCTCGCGCTGCTCGATCGCGAGCCGCCGGCCGTGCTGGTGCTGTCGCAATCGCACTGGCGCGACGGCCGCCTGCTGGACCTCGACCGCATCGCGATGGCGGCGCGCGAGCAGGGTGTGCCGCTGGTACTCGACCTGAGCCAGAGCCTCGGCGTGCTCGCCTGCGACGTCGCGCGCTGGCAGCCGGCGTTCGCGATGAGCGTGGGCTACAAGTGGCTGCTCGGCCTGAAGGGCCTGTGCTACCTGTGGGCCGCGCCGGACTGGTGCAAGCGCATTGCCCCGTTCGAGCAGCACTGGCAGGGGCGCGCGCCCACCAAACCGTGGGCGTTCGGCGGTGAGTCGCCGCCGACCTATCGCGAGGGCGCGCGCCGCTTCGACGGCGGCGAGGTCACCGATCCGTTGCGTCTTGCGACGGCGGAAGCCGGGCTCGCGCAGATCATCGCGTGGACGCCGGACGCAATCGCAGCTCAGCTCGGGATGCTGCTGGATCGTCTGAAGGTCACGCTCGCGAAGGCGGGCCGCGACGACGAGTGCGTGGATCCGTCATCGCCGCACCTGCTCGGGTTTGCGCCAACGCCAGAGCGGCTGGCGCGCGTGCGAAGCGCATTGCACGACGCCGGCATCATCTGCATCGAACGTGACGGCGTGTTCCGGCTCGCGCCGCACCTGCATATCGATGAAGCCGCGATCGATTGCGTTTCAGCGGCGATCCTTTCGACCGACTGAGGCCTGCCGTTCCGTGCCGCTGGCGTCATGGGTGCACTTCGCACCCTGCAGCCCGTATCGAATCGCAGCGCCGGATCACGAGCGCGACGCGCGCGTTGCCCTCGTGACGCGTCGCTCGCCAGGCGCAACGCAAACGCGTCGTGCGATCAGCGCGCGGGCGGCCCGCTGCGGATGAACTGCAGGAACTCGCCGCGCGTGCGCGCATCCTCGCGGAACGCACCGAGCATGGTCGAGGTGGTCATCGATACGCCTCGCTTGTGCACGCCACGCGTGGTCATGCATTCATGGCTCGCCTCGATCACCACGCCCACGCCGCGCGGCTGCAGCACGCGTTGGATCACTTCGGCGACCTGCGCGGTCATCTTCTCCTGCACCTGGAAGCGACGCGCGAAGCTGTCGACGACGCGGGCGAGCTTGCTGATGCCGACGACCTTCCCGTTGGGCAGGTAGCCGACGTGCGCGCGACCAATGATGGGCGCCATGTGGTGCTCGCAATGGCTTTCGAACTCGATATCGCGCAGCACGATCATCTCGTCGTAGCCGGCGACTTCCTCGAACGTGCGCTCGAGATACGTCTTGGCGCAGGTGCCATAGCCGCTGAACCAGTCGCCATAGGCGTCGACGACACGGCGCGGCGTGTCGAGCAGGCCTTCGCGCGTCGGATCCTCGCCGGCCCAGCGCAATAACGTGCGCACGGCGCTTTCCGCTTCGTCGCGGGAGGGCTTGTGGATCTCGTCGGCCATGTCGGTTCCTGCAATCGGTTCGCCGCGATCGTAGCGCAGGCGGCTGCGGGCGAACGCGGCCAGCGGCGGGACAGCGCGTGCCGCAGGCATGAAAAAGGGGCCGGTTTCCCGGCCCCTCGTGCTGCGCGTAGCGATCGCAGCGTTGGATCGTCAACCGTGCTGCTTAGCGACCGTCGCCGTCCGCATCACCCGGCATGGCGCGCTCGATGTGGTGCCAGCCATCCTTCACGGCGCCGCGGGCTTCGCCCCAGGCCAGGCGGGACTGGCCGCGCGTCGCGTCCCAGTTGCGCTGCAGCTCGGGCTCGACGCTGTCGAAATCCTTGCCGCGGTACTGGCCGTACGTCTCGTAGCCGTACTTGTACGCAGGCTGGTAATCGTTCCAGTCGCGCGAACTGTTGTAGTAGTCGGCCTTGGTGTAGTTGTCCTGGAAGTGCTTCTCGTAGCCGGTCGGGTTGACGGCTTCGGCGATCGAATCGCCCGCCTTCGAACCGACGATGCCACCTGCGACGGCGCCGACGAGGCTGCCGATCGGGCCCGCGGCCGAGCCGATCGCCGCGCCGGTGACGGCGCCCGCGACGGCACCCGTGCCGGAACCGAGGTTATGGTCTTTCTTGACGTCAGTCATGGTGTCGCTCCGTGTGTCTGGTGGGGACCGGCAACCGGCCGGCAGCGGTGAGCCGACTCTGGACAGCGACAGGTACAACGCGAGTGAAGAGAAGCGGCTATTTGGCCAACGGCTGCTTAACGCCACGCACGAAACCCTTCACGCCATCGCGATCAGGCGGCGCCCAACCGGCGCGCAAGTCCCGATATCCGTCGCGCATGTCGACCCAGTGCAGCCTCGATCGCCGACGCAGGTCCCAGTACGTGCAATTGCGTGCGCGCACGCGTCAGCCCGGTGTAGATGAGCTCGCGCGTGAGCACGCGTGTGTCGGCCGCCGGCAGTTGCAGCAAGACGATGTCGAACTCCGAGCCCTGCGCCTTGTGCACGGTGGTCGCGAACGCACCGGAGTGCGCGGGCAATGCGCCGGGATGGAATGCGCGCGGCGCGTCGGGGCCGTCGAACCAGGCGATCGGCGCGCCGTGGACGTCGGGCAGGCACACGCCGACGTCGCCATTGAACAGCCCGTGGCGCGCGCTGTTCTCGGTCACCATCAGCAGTCGACCGTGGAAATACGGTTCGCGCTGCGTCCCGGCCAGTGCAAGCTCGATGCGTGCATTCAGTTGCGACGCGCCCTGTGGTCCGTCGCGCAACGCGGTCAGCAGGCGCGCGCGGTTGACGAGCGCCAGCGCCTCGCGCGGTTCGCTGCAATGACGTAGCCCGCGCCACGGCGCCAACAGCGCTTCCCGCGTTGACGCGGCGAGCGGATCGAGCGCGTCCTCATGGTAGTGCAGCCCGCCGCCACCGACGCGCAGCGCAGAAAGCGCGGCCGCGGCGTCCCCGCGACGCACGGCGTCCGCGACCGGCTCGAGCACGAGGTCGTCGGTCTGCCGGTAGCCACGATCGAGATGCACGCGTCGGCCGGCGAGCGGTGCGTTCGCCGCCGCGGGCGCATCGCACGCATCGACCAGCGCGGCGAGCACGTCGCCGGCCTCGACCGAGGGCAACTGGTCGCGGTCACCGAGCAGCAGCAGTCGCGCACCGTCGGGCAGCGCCTCGACGAGCTTGCACATCAGCGGCAGGTCGACCATCGAAGCTTCATCGACAACCAGCACGTCGACCTTCAGCGGCTGCACGCGGTCGAAGCGAGCCTGCGGGCGGCCGGGCACCAGCCCGAGCAGGCGGTGCAACGTGGATGCCTGCGTCGGCAGCGCGTCGCAGAGTTCCGCGTCGATCCCGGCGGCACGGAGGCTTTCCGCGACCCGCCGCACGCCGCCGGCCATGCGGTCCGCGGCGCGGCCGGTGGGCGCGGCGAGAGCGAAGCGCGGCACGGGCTTTCCGCGCGCACGCGCCTGCGCCGCCAGCAGCACCAGCAGCCTCGCGATGGTGGTGGTCTTGCCGGTGCCCGGTCCGCCGGTGACCAGCATCACCGTGGAGTCCAGCGCTCGGCGCGCGGCGCGGGCCTGCGCGTCGTCGCCCTCGCCCGCCGGGAACAACCGTGCGTGCAATGCATCGACGTCGGCGTGGGGCGCGCCATCCGTGGCCACGCAAAGGCGTGCCAACGCCGCGGCCAGGCGGCGTTCGTATTCGCGATAGCGCCGCAGGTAGACGCGACCGTCCTCGAGCACGAGCGGCGTGGATTCATCGCTCGCCGCGTCGGCGTCCGGGCGGTCGACCATGCTGCAGGCGGCCAGCGTGGCGCGCCATTCCGCGGCATCGGGCCAGTCGATCGATGCATCGACGAGTTCGCCCGCGGCCGCAGGATCGAACGCCGCATGTCCCTGCGCCACCGCATGCGAGGCGAGCGCGGCCGCCGCGAGTGCGGAATCGGCGATGTCGCCGTCGATACGCTGCAAGGCCTGTGCTAGCGCGAGGTCGACCGGGCGCAGTACGCCGCTGCGCTGCAGCGCGTCGAGCAGGCTCATGCATCGCCTCCGAACAGGCGGTCGAGCGCATCGACCAGTTGCACCGGCAAGCGCGCGGCGTGGATGCCCGGCGACGCAGCGCGGCGCGCGTCGACACCTCGACAGAAGACGTAGCGCACGCCTCCGAAGTCGCGCGCGTAGTCGTAGGCATCGCCAAGGCGGAATCGCAGCCAGCGATGCAGCGCGAGCGAATAGATCGCCGCCTGCAGCGTGTACTCCCCCTCGTGCATCGCACGCTGGAGCGTGGCCGGCTCGTAGTCGGGAAGTCGATTCGTCTTGTAGTCGAGCACGTGGTAGCGACCCGCGTGCGCGTAGACGAGGTCGATCTTGCCGGTCATCAGCCCGTCCAGTACGCGACGCGACCCGAAACCCTCGCGACCTGTGAGCAGCCCGTGCGCCTGTACGGTCGCCAGCAGCGCATCGACATCGACCCGCGCCAGCGCGAAGTGGAATTCCATCTCCGCGCGGCGCGAGGACGCGGGAACGTCGCACAGGCGCGCGCCTTCGGGCATCGCAGCGGTGAGCGTGTGGCCGACCAGCGAGGCCAGCAGCGGCAGACCGTCGTCGATCTCCGCCTGCACGTAGCCTTGCGCGCGGAATGCTTCGATGAGCGCAGCCTGCTGACCGACCGGCGGCGGACCGTCGCGCCACCCGTTCCAGGCGGCGAAGTCGACGGTCTCGAACGCGCCGTGCACGACGTCGCCGAAGCGCGTGCCGGAGAAGCGCACGTCGTCGGCGGCGGCATCGCGCATCGCCGCGCCGAAATCGCGC
>NZ_VTRV01000185.1 GCF_008274655.1 Cognatilysobacter lacus
GGCGGCGGTGCGACCGCCCGTCTTGGCCGCCGTCGACTTGCGTGCGCCAGCCGTCGACTTCGAGGCGGCCTTGCGGGCGCCCGAGGTCTTGCTGGCCGCCTTGCGCGCGCCGCCCTTCTTCGCGGCAGTCTTGCGGGCGCCGGCCTTCTTGGTCGCGCCGCGCGTGCCGGTCGCCTTCGAGGCGGCCTTGCGTGCGCCGCCCTTCTTGGCCGCCGTCTTGCGTGCACCGCCCTTTTTCGCGGCGGTCTTGCGAGCGCCGACCTTCTTCGCAGCGGTCTTGCGGGCGGCGCCCTTCTTGGCTGCCGTCTTGCGCGCGCCCGTCGAGCTGCGCGTCTGCGCACCCTTCTTGGCCGCCGCCGAACGGCGCGCGGTCGCTGCCGTCTCGCGCACGGCCTTGGTGGCGCGCGTCACCGTCTTCTTGACGGCCTTCTTGACCGCGTTGACCTTGCGCGTCGTCGCCGCCTTCTTGCCCGCGGCCACGCGTTTGGTCGACTTGCGACCCGTCGTGCCCGTCGACTTCGACGCGGTCGAACGCGCACCGGCCGCTGCGCCCTTCGACGCGGCCTTGCGGCCACCGGCGGTCTTCGACGCGCTCTTGCGGCCCGCCGCCGTCTTCGATGCGCCAGCGGTCTTGGTCGCGGTCTTGCGGCCACGCGCCTGCGTGGTGGTCTTGCGGGCGCCACCGGACTTCGATGCACGGGCTTCCTTTCGGGCGGCCGTGCTGGTGCGCTTGAGGCTCTTCTTGGCGCTCTTCACCGCGCGGCCGACGGCGTCCCCGGCGCTGCTCGCCGTGTCGACCACCTTCTCCACCACGGTGCTGGCGGTATCGGCAATGGCGCTGCCGATGTTGCTCGCCGTTTCCGTTACCGCATCGGCGGCATTGGACAGCGTTGCGGTCACTCCATTTCCATTGCTCATTTGGAAGCCCTCCTTAGGGGCGCTGTTCTGCGAATCGGGATAACGTGAAGTTATCGCGCGTTGCTATACAGACGGTGCGCACAACATCGTGTGAAAACTGCGACGACTTCATTGGGGATTTTGACTGGAACGATGCGTCGAACGCGCGCGGCGACGCATCGGGCCGCGCGCCGGGTGCATTGCCCGGCGCGTCGGCGATGGATCAGAACTTGCCGTAATAGCCTTCTTTCAGGGCGTCGAACAGGTTGGCGGCGGTGTGCTTCTCGCCGTCGTACTCGATCTCCTCGTTGCCCTTGACCTCGACCACGCTGCCGTCTTCCAGCTCGAAGCGGTAGGTGGTGTTCTCGAGGTCCTTTTCCTTGACCAGCACGCCCTGGAATGCGGCGGGATTGAAGCGGAAGGTGGTGCAACCCTTGAGCCCCTGCTTGTGGGCGTAGGTGTAGATGTCCTTGAAGTCCTCGTACGGATAGTCGGTCGGGACGTTCGCGGTCTTGGAAATCGAGCTGTCGACCCATTTCTGGGCGGCGGCCTGCACGTCGACGTGCTCCTTCGGCGAGATGTCGTCGGCCGAGATGAAGTAGTCAGGCAGGGCGGCGGCCGCGTCCTCGGCGAACGGCATGGCCTTGGGGTTGACCAGCTCGCGGTAGGCCAGCAGTTCGAACGACCAGACGTCGACCTTTTCCTTCGACTTCTTGCCTTCGCGGATCACGTTGCGGCTGTAGTGGTGCGCGAAGCTCGGCTCGATGCCGTTGGAGGCGTTGTTGGCGAGCGACAGCGAAATCGTGCCGGTCGGCGCGATCGAGCTGTGGTGGGTGAAGCGGCTGCCGACCTCGGCGAGTTCCTCGACCAGCTCCGGCGCCACCTCGGCCACGCGCTGCATGTAGCGCGAGTACTTCGCGTGCAGCACCTTGCCCTCGATCTCCTGGCCGATCTTCCAGCCGTCGGCCGCCATTTCCGGGCGCTTGCGCAGCATCTCGGCGGTGACGGTGAAGCGCTCTTCCATGATCGGGGCCGGGCCCTTCTCGCGGGCGAGCTCCAGGCCCATTTCCCAGCCGGCCACCGCCATCTCGCGGGCGATCTGCTCGGTGAATTCGCAGGATTCCTTGCTGCCGTACTTCATGCGCAGCATCGTCACCGTGCTGCCCAGGCCGAGGAAGCCCATGCCGTGGCGGCGCTTGCGCATGATCTCGGCGCGCTGCTTCTCCAGCGGCAGGCCATTCACTTCGACCACGTTGTCGAGCATGCGGGTGAACACGCGCACCACTTCCCGGTACTCGTCCCAGTCGAACGTGGCCTGGTCGGTGAATGCGTTGCGCACGAACTTGGTCAGGTTGACCGAGCCGAGCAGGCACGCGCCGTACGGCGGCAGCGGCTGCTCGCCGCAGGGGTTGGTGGCGCGGATCGCCTCGCACCACCAGTTGTTGTTCATCTCGTTGACGCGGTCGATCAGGATGAAGCCCGGCTCGGCGTAGTCGTACGTCGAGACCATGATCATGTCCCACAGGTGTCGCGCGCGGATGTGGCCGTAGATCTTGCAGGCGACCAGGCCGTCCTCGCGGTCGACGTAGTTGCGGTGCGTCGGCCACTCGCGCCAGATCACCTGCTCGGCGTTGCCGAGGTCGAGATCGCCCTGCTCCTTGACGTGCACCGGGAACACCAGTGGCCAGTCGGCGTCGTTCTCGACCGCCTCCATGAAGCCGTCGGTGATCAGCAGCGACAGGTTGAACTGGCGCAGGCGGCCGTCCTCGCGCTTGGCGCGGATGAAGTCGCGCACGTCGGGATGGCTGACGTCGAACGTGCCCATCTGCGCGCCGCGGCGGCCGCCGGCCGAGGACACGGTGAAGCACATCTTGTCGTAGATATCCATGAAGGACATCGGGCCCGACGTGTAGGCGCCGGCGCCGGCGACGAACGCGCCGCGCGGGCGCAGCGTGCTGAATTCATAGCCGATGCCGCAGCCGGCCTTCAGCGTGAGGCCGGCCTCGTGCACCTTCTCGAGGATGCCGTCCATCGAGTCCTCGATGGTGCCGCTCACGGTGCAGTTGATCGTCGACGTGGCCGGCTTGTGGTCCAGTGCGCCGGCGTTGGACGTGATGCGGCCGGCCGGGATCGCGCCACGGCGCAGCGCCCACAGGAAACGCTCGTTCCAGTACTTCTGCTTCTCGGCAGTCGGCTCGGCGTCGGCGAGCGCACGCGCGACGCGCTGGTAGGTGCCGTCGATGTCGGTGTCCACCGCCGCGCCCGTCTTCGACTTGAGCCGGTACTTCTTGTCCCAGATGTCGAGCGACGCCGGTTGAAGCGGGATGTCCCCGTCGGACTTCGGGGTCTTGGCCATGCCGACCACCTCCAGGCGCACCGTGCTCATTCCTGTCTCATCTCCGGTCAAGGCCGCGCTGAAGCGGCCGGTTTTTCTGGGTCGACCGACGCCTTGGCGGCGGCCGTTATGGGGTGCTGGTTCCACGAAAAAAAGCGCCGCCGGAGCGGCCGTGAAACCGCTCGACAGGGTGTTGGAAGCCGTGGGCCGGAGGAGGGCCTCCGACGCCTGCTACCTCAACCTATTCCCCGTTGAGCGCTCGTGAACCACAAGATTTAGTGGCCAAGCCAGTCGCTCACGCTACGCTCACGGCGCGCCGCACGTCAACGGCTTGACGCAATTCACCTGACGGATTCACCCGTGTTTTGGCGGGGCCTCGATGCTGCGATGCGACAGTTCCGACGAACGGCGCGGGAACTGCCGCTGCCGCCGCGGGTCCGTCACTGACTTGAATCCGCGACACGGCGGCGCGACATCTCGTCCGACCGTCTTCCGCATTGCCCGAGGTTCGCGATGGCTTCCCCCCGCAACACGCTGATCGCCCTGTCCCTCGCCGCCGCGTTCGGTGGTTTCGCCGCCACCGCCCTGCGCGAGACCTTCGACCATCCGGTGCAGGCCGCCCCCGCGCTGGCGCTTCCGGCGGTCGCCGCGCTGCCCGCCGCGGTCGGCTCCACGCCCATGCCGTCGCTCGCGCCGATGCTGGCGCGCGTCACGCCGGCCGTCGTGAGCGTGCACTCCAAGCAGCGCGTGCGCGTCAGCCCGTTCTCCGATCCGTTCTTCCGCCAGATGTTTCCCGACCTCACGCAGGAGCGGATCAACGAGTCGCTCGGCTCCGGCGTGATCGTCGACGCCGCGCGCGGACTGGTGCTCACCAACCACCACGTGATCGAGGGCGCGGACGACGTGTCGATCACGCTCGCCGACGGCCGCACGCTGCCCGCGCAGTTCCTGGGCAGCGATCCCGATACCGACATCGCGGTGATGAAGATCAAGGCCGACCGCCTGCAGGCGATCCCGTTCGCCAATTCCGACCAGCTGCGCGTGGGCGACTTCGTCGTCGCGGTCGGCAACCCGTTCGGCATCGGCCAGACGGTGACCAGCGGCATCGTGTCGGCGGTCGGGCGCAGCGGCCTGCCGGGCCTGGGCTACCAGAACTTCATCCAGACCGATGCGTCGATCAATCCCGGCAATTCCGGTGGCGCGCTGGTCAACCTCAACGGCGAGCTGGTGGGCATCAACACCGCGAGCTTCAATCCGCGCGGTGCGATCGCCGGCAACATCGGCCTCGGTTTCGCGATTCCCGCGAACCTCGCGCACAACATCGCCGAGCAGCTGCTCACCAACAAGGTGATCCGCCGCGGCACGTTCGGGCTGGAAACGCAGGACCTCACCGATGCGATCGCGCGCGGGCTGGGCACCAGCGCCGCCGGTGGCGCGGTGGTCACGCGTGTGTTCCCGGGCTCGGCCGCGGCGCAGGCGGGGTTGC
>NZ_VTRV01000186.1 GCF_008274655.1 Cognatilysobacter lacus
GAACTCGCCGACATCGCATCCCCGCTGGTGCAGGCGCACGGCGAGCACGCCGCCATGCGGCTGTATGCGATCGCCGCGTGGCTGCTCGGGCGACGCGCGTGAAGCAGGACATCTTCATCGCGCGCCACGCCGAGGAGTGGGACGCCTTCGAGCACTGGCTCGACACGCGCGGCGAAAGCGCGCGGCGCGCACGACGCCAGCCACCCGATGCTCTCCGCGACGAGGATGTACCCGCACGCTATCGACGCGTGACGCAGCACCTGGCGCTCGCCCTGCGTCGCGGCTACAGCCCGTACGTGACCGCGCGCCTGCAGGTGCTGATGCAGCGCGGTCATGCCGTGCTCTATCGGGCGCCGCCGCCGCACTGGCGGCGGCTGGGGCGCTTTTTCGTCGCGGGTTTTCCGCGGCTCGTACGCGAAGAGGCCCGTTGCATGTTCGCCGCGGCCGCGCTGCTGTATGTGCCGATGATGCTGGTGTTCGTCGCGATCCTGTGGAACCCGGACCTCGCGTCGGCCCTGTTCACGCCCGACCAGCTCGCGCAGTTCGAACGCATGTACGACCCGGCCGACGCCGCGCGCAAGCTCGGGCGCGACAGTGGCACGGACATGGCGATGTTCGGCTTCTACATCTTCAACAACATCACCATCGCGTTCCGTACATTCGCGAGCGGCGCGCTCGCGGCGGTGGGATCCATCTTCGTGCTGGTCGCCAACGGGCTGATCATCGGCGGCGTGGCCGGCCACCTGCAGGCGGTGGGCCATGGCGACCCGTTCTGGCGTTTCGTCTGCGGGCATTCGGCGTTCGAGCTGAGCGCGGTGGTGATATCCGGGGGCGCCGGCCTGCAGATCGGGTTGCGACTGCTCGCGCCCGGGCAGCAGCGACGCCTGGACGCGCTCGCGGAAGGCGGACGGCGCGGCGCACTGCTCTGCGTCGGGGTGTTCGCGATGCTCGTGATGGCCGCATTTGTGGAGGCGTTCTGGTCGTCGATCGCGTGGATGCCAGCTGCGGTGAAGTATTCGGTCGCCGCCATGCTCTGGACGTTGGTCGCGACCTGGCTGTGGCGCGGCGGCCGCGGCCTGCCCGACGCGCTCGATGACGTACGCGCATGAGGATCGATGCGCTCACGGTGGTGCTGCGGCCGCGCTCGTCGTGGGAGGCGGTCGAACTCGGCACTGCCCTGGTTCGACGCCATGCGCGCGCAGTGTGGCGGCCGTGGCTGGCCTGCACGGTTCCCGCGTTCGCGATCGCCAACGCGCTGGCGTGGCTTGCCGGCACGCCGGTGCTGGCGATGCTCGCGATGTGGTGGCTCAAGCCCCTGTTCGATCGCATTCCCCTGTTCGTGCTGTCGCGCGCGGTGTTCGGCGAAGTACCCACTACGCGCGTGACGCTGCGCGGCGCGTTCGCGGGCAGTCGTCGCGCGATGCTCGGGTATCTCACCTGGCGGCGCCTGAGCCCGGCGCGCGCGCTGCTGATGCCGGTCGACGTTCTTGAAGGCGGGGCGGGGCGCGCGGTACGCGAACGCCGCCGCGTGCTGGCCGGCCCGGCCTATGGCATCGCAGCGCTCTGCTTCACGGTATTTGCCGCGTTCGAGACCGCGTTGGTGGTTGGCCTGGCGGTGCTCGCGTTCCTGTTCGTGCCCAACGAATACCTGCAGGACGCGTTGCGCGATGCGTGGCAGTACATCCGCGACTCGCCCACGTGGCTGCAGCTGCTCGAGAACGCGCTGGCCTGGACCGCCGCGAGCGTCATCGAACCGTTCTATGTCGGAAGCGGCTTCGGCCAGTACCTCAACCGGCGAACGGAGATCGAGGGCTGGGATATCGAGCTCGCCTTCCGTCGCCTGCGCGAGCGCCTTCTGGCCGCCAGCAGCGCGATGGTATTGCTTGCAGCGCTCCTCACCATGCCGTGGACGCTGCATGCGCAGACGGGCCACGCATTCGTACCGGCGCGCCCGTCTGCCGATCCCTCGGCTGGGCACGCCGGTACGACGCCCGTCCCGCAGGGCGCGGGTCCATCTCCCGTGGTCGCTCCGACACCGCTTCCCACTGCGCGGCAGGCGATGCAGACCTGCAAGCGCCCGACGCCCGCGGGCACCGACCTCCCGCGCATCTTCGGCGCCGACTATCGCGACCCGGCTGCGTTCGCCAAGGCCGTCGACCGCGCCTATGACGATCAGCGCCTGCATCCACGCCGCAAGGTGACGATGTGGGTGCTGAGACATCCGGAAAGGCGTCCCGAGCAGCGCGACCTGCCGGCCTGGCTGCGGGCGTTCGGCCGCGTGCTCGCCGCGATCAGTGAGTTCGGGATGTGGCTGCTGCTTGCCGGGCTGGTGCTGTTGCTGGCGTTGACCGCGAAGTATTGGTGGCCGTGGTTGCGCGGCGTGGCGAGCGACGTCTCGCGGCCGGCGGCGCCCGTCGTCGAAGGCGTCGTCGACGACGCGTCGGCGCCGCTTCCGGACGACATCGTTGCCACCGCACGCAGGCTCTGGCGCGACGGGCAGCGACGCGATGCGCTCGCGCTCGTCTACCGCGCCGCAGTCGAGTCGATGCTCAAGACAACGGGGCGCGTCCTGCCGCCGGGGGCGACCGAGGCGCAGTGCCTGCGTGCGGCGCAGGCGCTGCCCGAGGCGCCCCGACGTGCCTTCGCGCGCATCGTGCGGCTTTGGCAATACGCCGCCTGGGCCGAACAGATGCCGCCCGAGGCCGAGTTCGACGCCGCGCTCGACGAAGCCGCCATGCGCTTCGGGTGGCGCGCATGAGGCTGCGTGCCTGGATGGCGTCGCTCGTTGGTGTTCTCGTGATCGCCGGCGCCGTGGCGTGGTGGCTGCATACCTACAAGCGCGAGGAGCGATGGATCGACCTGCCGCGAACCGGCGAGGCCGCGAGCAATCCGCTGTTCGCCTTGCGTGTGGCGCTGGAGAAGGACGGCCGCACGGTGCACCCCTGGCGCCGGCTCGATCCCGTCGCGATGGAGCTGTCGCCGAACGACACCGTGCTGTTCGACGGCGATCTGCGCGTCCTGTCGACGCTGACACGCGCCCGCCTGCTCAACTGGCTGCGTAGCGGCGGCCACCTGATCGTCGCCGTGCCACCACCGGACGCTGCTGCCGACGTGTTCGAGTCCGCCGACCGGACCTACCTGCGCGTCCCGCTGCTCGATGCGTTCGACGTGCGCGTGCATCGCCGACCGACGGGCTGCATCACCGGTGTCGATGCGCCAGCGGCGCTGTGCGGCACGCGGCGCTTCGCGGTGCCTCGTGGCACGTCGCCGCATCTCGGCGACGCCGACGGGGACGTATTCGCGCGCATTCCGGTGGGTCGCGGACGGGTCGACGTGCTGGGCTCGCTCGACTTCGTCACCACCGATTCGCTGTCCGCACGCGCCAACCGCGACTTCACCGCGGAACTGTTCGCTGCCGACGAGCGAGGCGGCACCGTGCATCTCGTGCATGCGAGCGACCTGCCTTCGCTGTGGCTCACGTTGCTGCGCCATGGCTGGCCGGCGTGGCTGCCGTTCGCGCTGCTGTTGGCTGGCTGGCTGTGGGCGCGCATGCGACGCTTCGGGCCGTTGCTGCCGCCGCCCGCGCTCGAGCGTCGTTCATTGCTCGAACATGTCGCGGCCAGTGGCGCCCACCAGTGGCGCTACGGCCGTGCCGGTGCGCTGTACGACGCCATGCTCGCGTCGACGCTCGACCGCCTGCGCCGTCGCGATCCGCAGGCCGCCGCACTCGACGGCGAGCCGCAGCTCGTATTGCTGGTCGAACGCCTGAAGCTTCCCGCCGCGCAGCTGCGTGATGTGCTGCGTCGCCCCGATCCCCGTGATGCCAAGGCGCTGGTCGCCCGCATCGCCACCCTCGTCCGAATGAGAAACCGGCTATGACCGACGCACCGACTCCTCCGCTCACCGGCACCGCGCTCGCCGAATCCGCCGCGCGCCTGCGCGATGCCGTGTCCGGCGCCTTCATCGGCCAGCCCGAAGTGCTCGAGCAGATCCTGATCGCGCTGCTCGCCGGCGGGCATGTACTGATCGAAGGCGTGCCCGGGCTCGGCAAGACGCTGCTGGTGCGCGCGCTGGCGCAGGCGCTCGACTGCTCGTTCGCGCGCGTGCAGTTCACCCCCGACCTGATGCCGAGCGACATCAGCGGCCACGCGGTGTGGGATCCGAAGACCGAGACGTTCTCGATTCGGCGCGGGCCCGTGTTCACCCACCTGCTGCTGGCCGACGAGATCAACCGCGCGCCGGCGAAGACGCAGGCCGCGCTGCTCGAAGCGATGGCCGAGCGCCAGGTCACCATCGAAGGCCGCAGCTTCGAGCTGCCGCCGCCCTTCATGGCGCTCGCCACGCAGAACCCGCTCGAGCACGAGGGCACCTACCCGCTGCCCGAAGCGCAGCTCGACCGTTTCCTGCTGAAGGTGCTGATCGGCTATCCGCAGCGCGCCGACGAAGTGCGCATGGTGGCGGACGTGAGCCGGGGCGCCGCGAGCACCTTCGACCTCTCCAACGTGCCGCGCGTGCTCGGCCCGGCCGACATCGTCGCGATGCAGGAGGCTACCGCCGCGCTGCATGTCGACGAGGCGATCATCGACTACGCCGTGCGCATCGCGGCCAGCACGCGCGACTGGGCCGGCATCGCGCTCGGCGCCGGGCCGCGCGG
>NZ_VTRV01000187.1 GCF_008274655.1 Cognatilysobacter lacus
GAGTAGGTCATCGCCAGGGTCTTTATCCCCAAACCCCCATCCGTGAACACGGGTGGGGGTTTGTCTTTGCGGCAAAGGTTTGGAGTTTGGGGCTCTTGGCAGCGGTGGGCGGTCGAGTTTCCGGGTCGGCTTGCCCGCGGTAGCTGCGTGCGGATGGGCAGCAGCGCAGGTTGGCGCAAGTGGCTTCCAATCGCCGCGCCAAGGCGGCGCCTGCCGCCGTCGCCTCCACAGACGATACGCCGGACCGATAGTTGCGCGTACGCCGCGCAAATACCGGACTTCCCATGCGCTCCAAGAGCGTAGCGTCCCAGCACCACGCCCTCGCGACGTGGCGGGCTGTGTGCCGGATCCGACCGCCTCCAGGCCAGCCGCAGCACTCGCACCTGGTTACCGGGCACTGCTCGCAGTTCCCGTAACGCCCGCCGTACCGACCGTTCGCTTCTGCAGCGGAACCAGACCGAACTGCGTGCCTCCCATGACATCCGATGGCTAATACAAATCGCCGAAGTAATGGAAAGCGTTACTCGCGTTCGACTGCCAGACGTTCGTCGCGCGCGAGCCTAGTGCGCGCAGCTCGAGCGCTATTGCGGCGGGCGTAGACGACACGCGTCGGTCAAACCATAACGTGTGGCCGACGAGTAGGCGTAGACCAAACGCTGCCCCGGGTGGTTACACGACGCCGGATCGGGCCCGAACAGTCGTCAACCAGTTACGCAGCACCGAGCCGGCCAGCGTCGTGACGCCGCCGGCAGCAGCTGATACAGCGGGGGCGTGACGTCGGGGCGCATCGGGCTAGCCAAGGGAGGGATCGCGGCGACGCCGCACGTTCAGCGGACGGCGAGTGCCGCCTGTGCAAGCAGCGCCACGGAGCAGCCGATACCGATGAACCACGCCATGCTTCGCGCCGTCGCGATTCCGGCGACGTAGAACACGCCGTGCAGCACCCGAGCGGCCACGAAAACGACTGCCAGCAACGCAATTCGCGCGTCAGCCACGCCGGCGAGGTGGGCAAGGATGACGCCGGCCGCGAACGCCGGAAATGCCTCGAACGCGTTGAGTTGGGCTGCGTTGGCGCGCTGCACGCGAGGGTCGTCCTGCCGCGCCAGCCACGCGCGCGGGTCGCGGTTGTCGTAGCGCGGGCCCCGGGACTTGGCGATGACGGTCCAGACATAGGGAAGCAGTGCGGCGACGAGCACGCACCAGTAAGCGGTCGAGAGGGTCATGCGCGGGCTCCGGAAGTTGGGTCGCAGACTAACCCGGGCGCCGCCGGCCGGGGTCGCACGTCGTCGGACCACGCGCAAGCGCGCGCTGCGCTGCCGGCCAGGCGAGCCGTCGTTTCGACGCGAACACCGCACCCGGTGGCCACGGGCGCAAGGTCCGACGTCTGCGTCTCGCCGTTGGGGCGGCCGCTCGCCGCGCGTGTTCGCATGCCGGGTTCCTGTACGCCACCAGGGTTCGACCGCCCGCGGTGCGAAGACCCTCGATCCGTCAGGCTCCGGCTCGTGAGGCGCTCGGACGCAGTGGATTACTGCGGGCCTCCGCAGCGTTACCGCCTCCCGCGCCTCCGATAATGGCCACGCATCGCTCAGCGGCCACCCGACGCCGATCTCAGTCGGCCGGAGGCACGGCGCCGCTGAAGCGCCGCACCGTCGCGCCGGTCACGCTGCCGATCCGCGCGCTGTCGTGCACGTACAGGACCACGGGGCGCTCGAACACCAGCGCACCGTCGACCTGCGCATTCGGGCCGATCACGATCCGCGGGTCGCGCGTACGCAAGCTCAGCAGCCGCAGGTGCTGCTTGGCGACATGGATGCCGCCGTGCACGTGGCTGTCGACGCCGACGGTGATGTCGCCGTTGACCGTTTCGAGTCCGTGCGCGACTTCGGTTGCGACGATGCCGATCGCACCGTTGACGTTCTCGATGCCGCCGGCCACGCGTCCGCCGCGGTCGATGAAGATGCCGCCGTTGACCGTGGTGACGTCGCCGGCGATGCGCAGCGCGCGACCGACGTGGATGCCGCCGTTCACTGTCGTGAGCTCCCCGACCTGCGCACCGTCGCCGATGCGGATGCTGCCGTTCACCGTCTCGGCCGAGCCCGCATGCACCTGCGCGTCGATCTCGATACTGCCGTTGACGGTCTGCAGCGTGCCGTAGCCTTGGCCGGCGAGCGCGTGGATGCTGCCGTTGACCTTGTCGACGCTGGTGACGTCCGCGGCGCGGACGGGCCCGGCCAGCGCGAGGCCGACGGCGAGCGGCAGGAGGAACAGGGCGTTGCGCATGGCGAATGTCCTCGAGGTTGTGCAGCTTGGATGCCGGCCGCGACCGTGCGGTTTAAACCCGGTGCCGCGGGTCGTCGCAGGGGCACCGCTACAATCGCGCTTCCCTCCGCCCCGGGCACCTGCCCGAAGTCACAGGTCGCCTCGTGCCCACGCCCGCCATCACGCCCGTCGTACTGCTGATTCTCGACGGCTGGGGCCATCGCGACGATCCCACCGACAATGCGCTGGCGCAGGCCCACCTGCCGAACTGGAACGCGCTGGTGCAGGCCTGCCCGCACACGCTGATCCACACCGAGGGCCGCCATGTCGGCCTGCCGGATGGACAGATGGGCAACTCCGAGGTCGGCCACATGAATCTCGGTGCCGGCCGCATCGTCTACCAGGACCTGACGCGCGTCGACGCCGCGATCGAGGACGCCACGTTCTTCGACAACGCCGAGCTCGCCGCCGCCTGTGACGCGGCAAGAACCGCCAAGGCGACGCTGCACGTGATGGGATTGCTCTCGCCGGGCGGCGTGCACAGCCACGAACGGCACATCTTGGCGATGCTCGAACTCGCGCATCGCAAGGGCGTGCCGAAGGTCGCCGTGCATGCATTCCTCGACGGCCGCGACACGCCGCCGCGTTCAGCCGAACCGAGCCTGCGCGCGCTGCAGGACGTCTGCGACCGGCTCGGCAATGCCCGCATCGCCACCGTCGGCGGCCGCTACTACGCAATGGACCGCGACCAGCGCTGGGACCGCGTCCACCGCGCGTTCGATGCGATCGTCGAAGCACGCGCGGCGCAGGGTGCCACCGACGCCATCACCGCGCTCGAAGCCGCGTACGAGCGTGGCGAAAACGACGAATTCGTAGCCCCGACCGTGCTCGACGGCTACACCGGCATGCACGACGGCGACGCCGTGGTGTTCATGAATTTTCGTGCCGACCGCGCGCGCCAGCTCACCGCCGCGTTCGTCATGCCCGCCTTCGATGGCTTCGACGCGCGCCATCCGGTGCTGTCGCGATTCGTCTGCCTGAGCCAGTACGACGCACGTTTCCCGGCGCCCGTCGCGTTCGGTCCCGACGACCTGCGCAACACGCTCGGCGAGGTGCTGTCGGCCCACGGGCTGAGGCAACTGCGTATCGCCGAGACCGAGAAGTACGCGCACGTCACCTTCTTCTTCAGCGGTGGCCGCGAGGACGAATATCCCGGCGAAACGCGCATCCTGGTGCCGAGCCCGCAGGTCGCGACCTACGATCTCCAGCCGGAAATGAGCTGCCCGGAAGTGACCGAACGCCTGTGCGCTGCCATCCGTTCGGGCGAGGTCGACGTCGCCATCTGCAACATCGCCAATCCCGACATGGTCGGCCACACGGGAATCATCTCGGCTGCCATCAAGGCCGCCGAAGCGGTGGACGTCGCGATCGGTGCCATTCGCAGCGCCGTGGCCGACAGGCGCGGCGCGCTGCTTGTCACTGCCGATCACGGCAACCTCGAAATGATGCGCGACGTCGCCACTGGGCAGCCGCATACCGCGCATACCGTCGGGCCGGTGCCGTTCGTCTATTGCGGTCCGCGCGTCGCGAAGTTGCGCGACGGCGGTGCATTGCGTGACGTTGCGCCGACGGTCCTCGACCTGCTCGGCCTCGACAAGCCGGTCGAGATGACCGGCGCCAGCCTGCTCTTGCATTGATGCGCACGCACTCCGCGCTGCTGGTGCTCGCGCTGTCGGTACCGGTGCTCGCCGCCGCCGCGCAGGACACGCGCGGTACCGAGAAGAAGCTGCAGCAGATCAAGCGCGAACTGAAGGGCGTCGCGCAGGAACGTCGCCAGATCGAGACGCAGCGTGGCAGCGCGAGCCAGCAGCTTCGCGCGGCGGACGAGCAGGTCGGGCAGACCGATCGTTCGCTCCAACAGACGCAGTCGAAGATCCAGACCGAGAAGTCGAGCCTGTCGCAGCTGCGCGTTCGGCAGGCCCGGATGCGCGACACGCTCAAGGGCGCGCGCGTGGAGCTGGCGATGCTGCTGCGCGCGGCGGACCGGCAGGGCCCGGCCGGGCCGCTGAAATCGCTGCTTGCGCGCGACCGTGTCGAGGACACGCAACGCCTGCTGACGTACCACGCCTATCTGGAGAAGGCGCGTGCCGCGCGCATCCGCGACCTGACCGCGAAACTGGCAGAGCTCGATCGCGTCGAAGCCGAAATCGCGCATCGCACCGGCGAGCTCACCACCGCGCAGAGGGCGCAGGCCGCGCAGCTGGCGCAATTGCAGCGCGACCGCGAACAGCGCGCCGTGCTGGTCGCGCAGCTCGACGCCAAGTACAAGGACCGCGCCGCGCGCGAGCAGGCGCTGGGTCGCGACGCCAAGGCGCTCGAGCAACTGCTGGCCAAGCTGCGCATCGCGGCGGCGAAGG
>NZ_VTRV01000188.1 GCF_008274655.1 Cognatilysobacter lacus
GCGCTGCCCGCCGCGAACGACGCGCTCGCCCGCGTGTTCGCGGCGCTTGGTGACCCCACGCGCCTGCGGCTGGTCACGATGCTGTGCGCCGGCGGCGCGCTGTCGATCGCGCAGCTCACCGCCAGCACCGACATCAGCCGTCAGGGCGTGACGAAGCACCTCGAAGTGCTCGCCCAAGCCGGCGTGGTGCAGGACGTGCGCGCCGGGCGAGAGCGTCTATGGCAACTCGACCCCACGCAGATCGCATCCGCACGGCGCACGCTCGAACTCATCGGCAAGCAGTGGGACGTCGCCCTCGGCGGGCTCAAGGCGTTCGTGGAATCGCAGTGATCGCGGGCGCGCCGCACGCTACGGAGCCGGTGACCGAGGACGACGGGGAGGGAATCCGCAGTGTCGTGATCGGCGCGATCACCGCCAGAGCCGGAGCGACAAGCGCAGGACTTTGCGGCTGATCGACTATCGATGCTGTTGCAGTCAATAACCGTGTCGCCGCTGCAGTTGCGGTGGAAGGCCGCGCGGTCGGCACACAGTGCCAGCCGCGTCGCGCGGCGGCGCACGCCTGCTGCACTGCGAGCAGCAGCGACGCGCCGACCGAGCGTTCAAGGGGGTCTAAGCGAGCACTCCCCGCGCGTGTTTCACGCGCGAAGCGACGAACGGCTTGTCGCAACCTCCCAACGTGCGGATTCGACCTGCATCAGCGTGCCAATCGTCACGTCCCATCGACGTATCCCGCCGTTAGCTGTTCGGGCGTCGTGGATGCGGCGCAGAGGCCGCTGTACTCCGGACACCCCCGAACCGAAGGAGGATTGCCATGTTTCTGTCCAGGCAACATGTGGTGATGGCGCGTACGCTCGGCGTGGCGATCGTTGCAACGATCGGCCTGACTTCCTGTGCCACTTACGACGCCGATTTTGCGCGGATCAATTCGCGCCTCGACCAGCTCGACGCGAAGGTGCAGGGCGCGGCACAGAGTGCCGAATCCGCGAACCAATCCGCCCAGCGCGCCAACCAGCGGCTCGATCAGATCGAAGGCCGTGTGCAGCAGCTGGAAGCGGCGCCGCGCCGCAGGCCGCGCGGTTAGTCTCGCGTGCGCGATTCGCGACGAACGGCCTGAAGCGCACCCGGTGGCCTTTGGCCACCGGCCTTCCTGTGGTCACCATGTCTCCGCCTTAAGGAGCCGTCTCATTCGTACGTGCAGATACGCCGCGGTCCGGAACGTCGCGCTGGCACTCTCGTTGGCGTTCGCGGGCTCCGGCGTGGCCAGCGCCGCGATCGCTTCCGAGCAACCGGTCGCCGGTGTCGACCAGCTCCCGCCAGGTCAAGATGTTTCCAGCACTGTGACTGACCTCGCGGGTTGGGTTGTCGCCAGCAAGGACAGCCAGGGCTATCCGTTCGCCGTCATCGACAAGGCCGCCGCGCAGGTTCTGGTGTTCGGCAGCGATGGCCGGCTTCGCGGCGCCGCTCCTGCGCTCATTGGCTCGGCGGTCGGTGATCATTCGGCGCCCGGCGTTGCTGGGCTTGCGCTTGGCGAGATCCCGGGCCGTGAACGCACGACACCTGCAGGTCGCTTCGTAGGCGGCTTCGGTCCGTCGATCGATGCCGGGCGAGTGCTGTGGGTGGACTATGAGTCCGCGGTCTCCATCCACCCGACCGCTACGGGCGTTCCCGCCGAGAGGCGCGCTGAACGCCTTGCATCGCCCACGCCGGACGACAACCGCGTGACTCATGGATGCATCAACGTCTCGCCCGAGTTCTACGAGCAGATTGTCCGTCCGACGTTCGCGGAGGGCGGCGTGTTCTACATCCTGCCGGACGAGGCGCCGATTGCGGAGATCTTCCCGGAGTTTTCGCAGAGTCGGGCGACGACGCAACGCGGCGATGGACGACGCGCGCCGTCTGCCGGTCGCTGACGGGTGGGGGACGGTTGGCTCTAGCGCGGGCGGCGTTGCAGGAAAAGGCAGGAAAAGGGGTCAGGTTCACTTCTAAACAGTGATCTGCCCCTTCTGCGTTTGGCGGCTGGGCGCGCTCGACATTCGGCACAGCGGCATCTGCCCGGGCGCGGATGCGGCGGAGCAGCGACGCGCGGATATGAGTCCGCGCCTGGGCGCATCGAAACATTGATGCGCTTGGTCGCACAACCCGCTTACTTCAACGTGGCGGCCGGCAGCTAGCGAGGGCCGGGTTGGGGGTCACGGCGGCACTTGCACCGCGTCCGCGGTGTGCATCTCCAGTGCCGCTGAGGGGTGCTCGCGCAATCCGCGCGTGCGCTCAGGCTCAGCGTCACGCGACGTCGCTGTTGCACCGAACTCCGTTTGGATCGGGCGACCCGCCGCAAAGCGGGTCGGTCCCTCGATCAATGCGCTGCAAGAGATCATTGGCCTGGGCCGCCGACCGATCGCGCGACGTGGCTCGCGTGTTCGTCATAGGCATGAGCCCGACGCTTTTCGCGTGTTCGCGCGCGGGCCGGAGCCCGGGCTCTAGCTCTGTCACTGGGTGTGGACCCACGCTAGGGGCCTGTTGCAGCACGGTCGGGCGGACTTTGCGGATTGCTCCACGGCGAGAAGTCACGCCCCCCGGGGGAGCAATCAGCTTGCATCCACGGTGCGGCTCGGGCACAAAGGCAGATCGGAAAGGACAAGGATGTTCCATGCGTACTTTTGTGTTTCCGCTTCTGGTCGGGCTCGCGGCTTGCTCGCCCAGCGGTCAAACGGCGTCCAATATGGAGCGGCATCACTCGACGAATCCGCCGAATAGCGGGGCCGTTCGTGACCGCGTGGCGCGTGCAAATTCCGTCGCCCCGCATGCCGCTTCGAAGCCTTCGACTGCAATGGGTGCGAGCTCCCGGTTTTCGGGCATCTGGGAGGATTGTCAGGGAGCCGATTCGCCCGACGTCTGCAGCCGGTATTTGCTGGCTCAGCGCGGCAACCGTATCTGCGGGACGTGGTCGTACTACGCCACCGGCTATTACGACGGTCGCGTAGTCGCCACGACGCGTTCGCCCACGGAGGCCCGGCGCATCTTCGTTTGCGGTCGCCCGGGTAGCGAGACCAGCAAGGAGTGCGAGCAAGGCTGGGAGGCCGTCGACAAGCCGCTTCGCCTTTGCGGTGACAAGCTGGGCGATCTCGACTCGGAGCGAGGCGGTTGCTACGCAGACTTCGCACGCGTCAGCGACGCGCACGGCGAAATGGAGGCGCTGCAGAAGCAGCCTTGGATGCAGGCTTGCCTGACCGGAAATCCGGCGGAAGGCGCGCGATGACGAATACGCGTCCTCTCACGCAGGACGATCTGAAGGCCGCCGCGTACTTCGCGGTGGGCGTGACTTCCGAAGGGAGCATCGGCGGGCACGACGTGTCGTATCGCCTGAGCTTCGCCGGAAACGTCGCAGGCGACGGGCGCATGAGTCCCGTCGGCAACAGCGGTTATTCGTTCGGCACGCTGCAGATCGATCTGGGCGCGAACCCGGCAGTCGCCCGCGACATGCTGGATCACTACCAGCAATGGGCGGACGGTGAGCCTGATCGCGCGGCGCTCCACCTTACTCCGGATGCCTATGCGTCCACCTTGCACGCTCTTCAGCGCAATGGCCGCGCGATGCGGGCTGCGGAGGCCCACGATATCGATCGCACGGATATCAATCGATTCCTCGGGTCCGACGTCGGCCGCGCATTCGTCCACGGCCTCGACAGGCAGCACGCGGAGGCGATCACCCGAGTGGATCGCACTGTGGGCAACCACGACTCGGCGCTCGAACGATTGGAGCGGACGGAGCTCTACCGGAACGCAACGGACGACGACCAGGCGCGCCTTGCCGGCATCCTGATGAAGCTACAGAACCAGTCCGGCGAGCGATATACGCCGCGGTTGTTGGAGCGGATCGAAAGACACGAACTAGGCTCGGCAGTTGACGTGAAGGCTGCTGTCGACGGACTCCTGCCGAATCAGGCGAACGGCAACCCGGACTACGTCCAGTCTGGAGCAGACAACACGCTGCGCGGGATTGCACTGTTCAATACGCTGCGCGCGGCGGAGCGCGGTAATCCACTCGCGATTGCGTGGAATTCGGTCACAAGCGACCCGCTTGCAGGCCCGTCGCACGCGCGCCCCGCGGGTACGTGCAGTGCGGAGTCGGGTTTGAAGTACGACACCATCCGCTCCCTCTTTCTCACACCCGAAGCATCCCAGCGCCTTGTACACGCGCTTGACCACGGAGCCACCCTCGCCGAAGGCGACCCGGCGCTGCACCACGGACGGCGGCACGCCGGCTTCTACGCGGATGGCGGCAATTTCGTGCACTGGAATGCGAACGGGCAGGGCGTCGCCTGCATCGGCGGGCACTGGCGCAGCGTCGATCCCGAGCATCTGCATCGCGCCGTTCAACGCGATGGAAGCGTCGATCTCACCCTGACCGAGAACGGTCGGACGACGACGCTGCTGCACGTTGACCGACATGCGCGCACCACGGGACCGGCCGCCCGCGAACCCGAGCCTGCCGCGCACCCGGCTCCTGCGCCCATGCACCCGGATGGACTGGGACAACGCCGCTTCGCTCGCCTCGACCGACGCGTTCGGGCGCCTCATGAAGGCGACGGGCACCCAG
>NZ_VTRV01000189.1 GCF_008274655.1 Cognatilysobacter lacus
GCAGCGTGCCGGCGGCCGATCGGGCGCCGCCTGCACGCGGCGCCCATCCGAGATCACCCGGCGGCTGCAGGGTCCCCGCGCACGCCCAACCGATCGAGCGCGAATGCGTACATCTCGGCCAGCTCGCGATAGCGACGGAAGCGGCCCGACTTGCCGCCGTGGCCGGCGTCCATGTTCGTCCGGAACAGAACCGGATTGCCCGACGTGTCGAGATCGCGCAGGCGTGCCACGTACTTGGCCGGTTCCCAGTACTGCACCTGCGAATCCCACAGCCCCGTCCCGACGAACATCGCCGGGTAGGCCTGCCGCGTCAGGTTGTCGTACGGCGAATACGTGAGCATGTAGTCGTAGCAGTCCTTCTTCTCCGGATTGCCCCACTCGTCGTATTCGTTCGTGGTGAGCGGGATCGACGGGTCGAGCATCGTCGTCACCACGTCCACGAACGGCACCTGCGACAGGATCAGCCGGTACTTGTCCGGCGCCATGTTGCTGATCGCGCCCATCAGCAACCCGCCCGCGCTACCGCCGTACGCGGCGACGCGATCCTTCGACGCATAGCCCTGCTCGACCAGGAAATCGGTGACGTCGATGAAATCCGTGAAGGTGTTCTTCTTGCGGAACAGCTTGCCGTCCTCGTACCAGCGCCGGCCCATTTCCTCGCCACCGCGGACGTGCGCGATCGCGTAGGCCATGCCGCGATCGAGCAGGCTCACCACGGGCAGGTTGAATGCCGGGTCCATGTTCGCGCCGTAGCTGCCGTAGCCGTACTGCAGCAGCGCGGCACGGCCGTTCTTCTCGAAACCCTTGCGATAGACGATGGACACCGGGATTTTCGTGCCATCGCGCGCTGTCGCCCACAGGCGTTCGGTGACGTATCGGGACGCATCGAAGCCGATGACTGGTTGCCGCTTGAGGAGCACCCGTTCGCCACTGCCGATGTTGACCTCATAGGTCGTCGCCGGCGTAGTCAACGACGTGTAGGTGTACCGCAGCCAATCGGTCTCGGGCTCGGCGTTCGTCGCCAACCCCATGCTGTAGGCCGGTTCGTCCGCCTTGACGAATTCCTCGGTGCCGTCGCTCTTCAGCACGCGCACGCGTTCGAGCCCGTTCGCGCGCTCGGAAATCACGCTGAAGCCCCGGAACAGCTCGAACCCGTCAATGAAGACGTCGTTGCGGTGGGCGATCCACGGCTGCCACGCGTCGCGCGAGCGCGCGTCGGTCGGCGCCGTCATCAGCTTGAAGTTGGTGGCACCGGCTTCGTTGGTACGGATCACCCAGCGGCCGTCGTAGTGGTCGGCGCTGTATTCGACATCGCGCTGGCGCGGCGCGAACACGAAGAACTCGCGCGGATCATCGGCGGGTGCGCAGCGCATTTCGTCGGAGACGGTGCTGCTCAGGCCGATGCAGATGAAGCGGTCATCGCGCGTGCGATCGAGCCCCATGTAGAAGCTGTCGTCCTCTTCCTCGTGGACGAGCGCGTCCTGCGCGACCGGCTCGCCCAGCACATGTCGTTTCACGCGCACGGTGAGCAGCGTTTCCGGATCATTTTCGATGTAGAAGACGCTGCGGCCGTCGTCCGCCCAGACGACGTCCGCGGAGGTGCCCGGAATCTCGTCCGCATACACCTCGCCCGAATCCAGGTTCTTGAAGCGGATGACGTACTGGCGGCGACCCACCGTGTCGTCCGCATAGGCCATCAACCGTCCGTCCTGGCTGATCTCGTACGCTCCCACGCTGTAGTAGTCGCGACCCGCGGCGAGCGCGTTCACGTCCAGCAGCACCTGCTCGTTGCCGAAATCGCCGGCTTCGTTCGCGCGCTGGATCGACATCGCGTCGATGCCGTCTGCGTCGCGGCGACGGGCATGCACCGGATAGTCCTTGCCGGCCTCGAAACGCGAGTAGTACCACCAGCCGCGATGGCGGTACGGCACGGAACTGTCGTCCTGCTTGATACGCCCGACGATCTCCTCGTACAGGCGATCCTCGACCGGCTTCAGCGGCGCCATCCACGCATCGGCGTAGGCGTTCTCGGCAGCGAGATAGGCGAGCATCTCGGGGTCGGTGCGCGTGTCGTCGCGAAGCCAGTAGTACTCATCGTCGCGCGACGCGCCGTGCGGCGCTGTCACCACGTGCGGTTTGCGCGTGGCGTCAGGCGGCGTGGGGAGATTGGCGTGCG
Organism: Cognatilysobacter lacus; assembly: GCF_008274655.1. Lineage (GTDB taxonomy): Bacteria > Pseudomonadota > Gammaproteobacteria > Xanthomonadales > Xanthomonadaceae > Cognatilysobacter > Cognatilysobacter lacus. Next base: position 2,177 of record NZ_VTRV01000189.1, read on the forward strand.
GGTCGGCATTCATCGGCGCAGCGGTCCGGAGCATCGGGAGACGTGCATTGTGCGGCTCGCGCGGGCAAGGAAACGACAAGGCCGCCCGGAGGCGGCCTGGCGACGCGCGGGCGGAGGCCGCCGGTTACGGAGGCCCGAGCTGGTTCCACAGGAACGTAAATGCCAGCGCACTCATGTGCGCGGCCTGCGCATTGTTGGCCGAACCGCCGTGTCCGCCCTCGATGTTCTCGTAGTAGCGCACGTCCTTGCCGGCCGCGAGCATCTTCGCCGCCATCTTGCGTGCATGGCCCGGGTGCACGCGGTCGTCGCGCGTCGAGGTCATGAACAGGGTCGGCGGGTACGTCTTTGCCGGATCGAACAGGTGGTACGGCGAGAACTGCCGGATGAAATCCCAGTCCGCGGTGTCGGGGTCGCCGTATTCCGCCATCCACGATGCGCCGGCCAGCATGTGGCTGTAGCGCTTCATGTCGAGCAGCGGCACCTGCACGACGACGGCGCCGAACAGGTCCGGGTACTGCGTGAGCATGTTGCCCACGAGCAGGCCGCCGTTGCTGCCCCCCTGGATGCCAAGATGCTTCGGCGACGTGATCCTGCGCGCGACCAGATCCTGCGCCACGGCCGCGAAATCCTCGTACGCCTTGTGGCGGTTCGCCTTGAGCGCAGCCTGGTGCCAGCGCGGCCCGTACTCGCCGCCGCCGCGGATGTTGGCGACCACGTAGACACCGCCCTTCTCCAGCCACCCCTTGCCTACGCCGCCGGAATACGCGGGCGTGAGCGAGATTTCGAAGCCGCCGTAGCCGTAAAGCAGCGTCGGCGCCGTGCCATCGCGCTTCAGGTCCTTTGGATGGACGATGAAGTACGGAACCTGCGTGCCGTCCTTCGACGTCGCGAAGTGCTGCTCGATCACGTCCTTCGACGCATCGAAGAAGGTCGGCATGGTCTTCAGGACGGCGGGCGCCTGCCCGATCGTTGCCAGGGAGAGCGTCGTCGGCGTCAGGTAATCCGTCGCCGTGAGCCAGACCGCATCGCTTTCGTCCGGATCGACGGCCTTGACCTCCAGCGTGCCGAACGCGGGGGCACCCGTGAACGCGCTGCGCGCCCAGCCTTCGGCGCCGGGCGTCAGCACGCTCAGGCGGTTCTTGACGTCCTCGAGCACGTTGAGCACGAGGTGATGGCGCGTCCACGTGGCGCCGGCGAGCGAGGAATGCGCGTCGGGGGCGAACAGCACTTCGAAGTCGCGCTTGCCGGCCATGAAGTCATCGAACTTCGCCGCGATCATGCTTCCCGCGGGGTACGTCTTTCCACCCGCGGTGTACGGCTCGCGCAGCTCGAGCGTCAGCCATTCGCGGTAGACGTTCTTCTGCGCGGAGTTGGGGGCGTCGACCTTGGCAAGCGTGCCGTCGGCGCGGCGGAGGTAAAGCTCGTCGTTGTAGAAGGCGATGGTGCGGCTGACGAAGTCACGCTCGAAGCCGGGCGTGTCGTCATGCATCGCCGCGATGTACATGTCGGCATCGCTGCCCTCGTACACCACCTTCGCCGACGCCAGCGGCGTGCCGCGCGTCCATTCCTTGACGATGCGCGGATAGCCCGACGGCGTCATCGTGCCCGCGCCGAAGTCGGTGAAGACGTAGGCGTGGTCGATGTCGATCCAGTCCATGCCGCCCTTGGCTTCGGGGCGGTAGAAGCCGTCCCCGACAAACGTCTTGGTCACGAGGTCGAACTCGCGCGTGACATCCGCATCGGAGCCGCCGTTCGACAGCGCCACCAGGCAGCGCCGGTACTCGGGTTTCAGGCAGTTGGCGCCATGGAAGACCCACTTGACGTCCTCGGCGCGGCCGAGCGCGTCGATGTCGAGCACGGTCTCCCACTGCGGATGCGGCTTCCGGTATTCGTCGAGCGTGGTGCGGCGCCAGACGCCACGCTCGTGCTGCGCGTCCTTCCAGAAGTTGTAGTAATACGCACCGATCTTCTCGACGGCCGGGATCTTGGCGTCGGAATCGAGGATGGCGCGGATGTCGGCTTCGAGCGCCTTGAACTGCGGCGTGGTCGCCAGCTCGGCTTCGGTGGTGCCGTTGTGCTCGCGCACCCACGCGAGCGGGCGCTCACCGGTGACGTCTTCGAGCCAGAGATACGGGTCGTTCTGCATGGCGGCCTCTTGCGCACCCGCGGCGCCCGAGGTGGCCAGCACGGCAGCGAACAGCAGTCCGGTGGTGCGCAGGGGCATGGGTCGGGCGTCGACGGGAAACCCGGGACGCTAGCACAGCGCCCCGGACCGGCTTCGCGCATCTCAAGCCGCGCGGCGAGCGCCCGGACGACGTGCGGGACGCG
>NZ_VTRV01000019.1 GCF_008274655.1 Cognatilysobacter lacus
CGGCGCCCCGACGCATTGCAGGTGGCCGTGTCCGACCTGCCCAAGCGCGGTGCCCAGGTGCACGCGTGGATCGCGGCGGACGTGTCGCAACTCGACGCGCTCGATGCGAAGGTGCATGGCCTCGTCTCCGGCAAGCCGGTCCACGTGCTGGTGAACAACACCGCGGGCCCGCCCGGCGGCGCGGCGAACGCGGCTTCGCTGGACGCCTACCGCGATGCTTTCGACCGGCACCTGCTGGCGAACCAGGTGCTGGTGCAGGCCGTGCTGGCCGGCATGCAGGCCGCGCGCTGGGGCCGCATCGTCAACGTGATCTCGACGTCGGTGCGCGAGCCCATCGCGGGCCTGGGCGTCTCGAACACGATCCGGGGGGCGGTCGCCAGCTGGTCCAAGACGCTCTCGCGCGAACTGGCCGCGGCCGGCATTACGGTCAACAACGTGCTGCCCGGTTACACCGAAACATCGCGCCTGTCGCAGATCCTCGGCGACCGGGCACGCGCGGGCGGGCAAACGGAAACCGAGGTCGCCGATGCGATGCGGCGCACCGTTCCCGCGGGCCGTTTCGCCGCACCGGCCGAGATCGCCGCCGCCATCGCGTTCCTGTGCTCGCCCGCGGCCGGCTACATCAACGGCGTCAGCCTGGCGGTCGACGGCGGCCGCATGCAGTCGATCTGAGCAAGCCCGCGACATGCGCTCCGCTAAGCTGTCGACATGCGCCTGAACCACTGGATCGCCGGACAGTCGACACCGCCGCGCTCGGCGGCATGGATCGACGTGCACGAGCCGGCGACCGGTCGCGTCTTCGCGGAAGTCGCCGCCGGTAATTCGGCGGACGTCGAAGCGGCCGTCAGTGCCGCCCGCGATGCTTTCCCTGCGTGGGCATCACTTCGCAACAGCGAGCGTTCGCGGTGGCTGGAGCGGTTGGCCGATGCGATCGAGGCACGCAGCGAGTCGTTCGCGACCGCCGAAGCGCGTGACGCCGGCAAGCCACTGCGGCTCGCGCGAAACATCGAGATTCCCCGAGCCATCGCCAACCTGCGCTTCTTCGCGCACGCGGCTACGCAATTCGCGAGCGAGTCCCACCATGGCGAGGCCGGGCTCAACTACACCTTGCGTGCGCCGTTGGGCGTCGTCGCGGCGATTTCGCCGTGGAACCTGCCGCTTTACCTGCTGACGTGGAAGATTGCGCCGGCGCTGGCGGCAGGGAACACGGTGGTCGCGAAGCCGTCCGAAGTCACGCCTTGGACGGCGACGATGCTCGGCGAACTGGCTGCGGAGATCGGCTTTCCCCCGGGCGTGCTCAACATCGTGCACGGGCGCGGCACCGAGGCCGGCGAGCCGCTTGCGACCCATCGCGACGTCAGGGCCGTCACGTTTACCGGCAGCACGGCGGTCGGTCGCCGCATCGCCACGCTCGCCGCTCCAATGCTCAAGAAGGTCTCGCTCGAGCTGGGCGGCAAGAACGCGACGCTCGTCTTCGCCGACAGCGCGTGGCGCGACCACCTCGACACGCTCGTCCGCTCGGCGTTCCAGAACGCGGGCCAGATATGCCTCTGCGGTTCGCGCGTCCTCGTCGAACGATCGATCCACGACGAATTCGTCGACGCGTTCGCCGCGCGCGTGCGAGCGCTTCGCGTCGGTGACCCGCTCGATGACGACAGCGACACCGGGCCGCTAGTTTCGCAAGCGCAGTTCGACAAGGTCACTGCCGCCATCGCCCGCGCGACCCGCGAAGGTGGCGCGATCGTCTGCGGCGGCAACACGGTGCAGCGGCCCGGCTGGTTCGTCGAGCCGACCGTCATCACCGGGCTCGGGCCCGAGTGCGCGACCAATCGCGAAGAGATCTTCGGCCCCGTCGTCACCGTCCAGCCATTCGACGACGAAGCGCATGCGCTGGCGCTGGCCGACTGCGGCGTCTACGGCCTGGCCGCTTCCGTGTGGACGCGCGACCTCGGCCGTGCGCATCGCGTCGCCGCCTCGTTGCGCGTCGGCATGGTCTGGATCAACACGTGGATGCAGCGCGACCTGCGCACCCCGTTCGGCGGCACCGGCGCTTCGGGCCTCGGTCGCGAAGGCGGCTGGGAGGCGATGCGATTCTTCACCGAACCCAAGAACGTCGGTATCTGCATGGAGAACTGCGAATGACGGAAACCCTCAGCGACCTGCTTGCCCGCAACCGAGACTGGGCCGCGCGCATCGAGCTCGAAGACCCCGGCTTCTTCGCGCAGCTCTCCCAGCAGCAGGCGCCGGAATTCCTGTGGATCGGCTGCTCCGATTCGCGCGTGCCGGCCAACCAGATCATCGACATGGCGCCGGGCGAGGTCTTCGTCCACCGCAATATCGCCAATGTCGTGGTGCACACCGACCTCAACTGCCTGTCGGTCATCCAGTTCGCGGTGGACGTGCTCAAGGTGCGTCATATCCTTGTCGTCGGACACTACGGTTGCGGCGGCGTGCATGCAGCGCTGACGCAGCGTCGCGTAGGGCTGGCCGACAACTGGATTCGCCACGTGGCTGACGTCGCCGAGAAGCACGGCGCGCGGTTGGCCGCGTTGCATGACGAGCATTCGCGCCACGATCGCCTGTGCGAGCTCAACGTGCTGGAACAGGTCGTCAACGTGTGCCAGACGACGATGTTGCAGGATGCATGGGCGCGCAAGCAGAGCGTGACCGTGCACGGGTGGGTCTACCGGCTGGAAGACGGGCTGGTGCGCGACCTCGGCCTGCACGTCGACGGCGCCGTCGCGCTGGCCGATGCCTATTCGCAGGCCCTTGCCCACGTCGAGTCACCGGAGCGAAACGCATGAACGACAGCATCATCCTCAAGGACAACGCGCCCCGCCCCGTCGGTTCCTACCCGCATGCGCGGCGCGTCGGCAACATGCTGATCATGTCCGGCATCGGGCCGCGCGACCCGGATACCAACCAGGTCAGTGGCGACGTGCGTGACGCCGAAGGCAAGCTGATGAGCTACGACATCGAAGCGCAGTGCCGCGCCGTCTTCCGCAACGTGCGCAACGTGCTCGGCGCCGTCGGCGGCACGCTGCACGACCTGGTCGACGTCACCGTCTACCTCACCGACCTCCCGCACGATTTCCGCGTGTTCAACGAGATCTGGGCCGAATACTTCCCCGAGCCTGAAAGCGCGCCATGCCGCACCACCGTCGGCGTGAGCTGGCTGCCGACGCCGATCGCGGTCGAGATGAAGTGCATCGCGGTGTTGCCCGGATGAGCCTGCCCGGCCCGATCGACCTGATGGCATGGGTGGACGCGAACCGCGGCCTGCTGCAGCCGCCCGTGGGCAACAAGTGCATCGTCGATGGCGACTACATCGTGATGGTGGTCGGCGGCCCGAACGCGCGCACGGATTTCCATTTCGAGGACGGTCCGGAGTTCTTCTACCAGCTCGAAGGCGAGATGGTGCTGCGTGTACAGGAGGATGGCGCGGTGCGCGACATCCCGATCCGCGCCGGCGAAATGTTCTACCTGCCGCCGCGCGTGCCGCACAGCCCCCAGCGCAGCGCGGGAGGTGTCGGGCTGGTGATCGAGCGTCGCCGGCTGGCGCACGAACAGGACGCGTTGATGTGGTTCTGCGAGCGCTGCAACACGAAGCTCTACGAGGAGTTCTTCCACCTCGTGGACATCGAGCAGGACTTCTTCCGCGTCTTCGAGCGCTTCTATCGCGACGACGCGCTTCGTACCTGCACGAGCTGCGGACACCTGAATCCGCGACCGGGCCGCTACGAGATGCAGGCCGACTCCGAAGCCGACATCACCTGACGCATGCTCAAGATCGACACCCATGCGCACTACCTTCCGCGCGACTGGCCCGACCTCGCGCGCAAGTACGGCGACGCACGCTTCCCGGTAATCCACCACACCGACGACGGCCGCCACCGCATCTACAAGGACGGCCGTTTCTTCCGCGAGATCTACAGCAAGACATGGGATCCGCAGGAGCGCATCGACGACTACGCGCGCTTCGGCGTGCAGGTTCAGGTGATCAGCACCGTCCCGGTGATGTTCAGCTACTGGGCGAAGCCGCAACACGCCCTCGAGCTGCACCGGGCACTCAACGACCACATGGCGCAGGCGGTGAACGATTTCCCGCGCCACTACGCGGGCGTGGGCACGGTACCGCTGCAGTCGCCGCGCCTTGCCGTCGAGGAACTCGAGCGCTGCATGGACCAGCTGGGCCTGCAGGGCGTGCAGATCGGCAGCCACGTGGGCGACTGGAACCTGGACGCGCCCGAGATGTTCGAGTTCTTCCAGGCCGCGAGCGACCTCGGCGCGGCGATCCTCGTGCATCCGTGGGACATGATGGGCAGCGAGTCGATGCCGAAGTACTGGCTGCCGTGGCTCGTCGGCATGCCCGCCGAGCAGTCGCGCGCGGCCTGCAGCCTGATCTTCGGCGGCGTGCTGGAGCGGCTGCCGAAGCTGAAGGTCTGCCTCGCCCACGGCGGTGGCTCGTTCCCGTACACGATCGGCCGCATCGAGCACGGCTTCAACATGCGGCCCGACCTCGTGGCCACCGACAACCCGCGCAATCCACGCGATTACCTGTCGCAACTGTTCTTCGACTCGTGGGTCGCCGACCCGCGCGCGCTGCGCTACCTGCTCGACACCTGCGGCGTGGACCGCGTGATGCTCGGCACCGACTACCCGTTCCCGCTCGGTGAGCAGCAGCCTGGCGCCGGAATCGCAGCCCTGGACCTGACGCACGACGAGCAGGCACGGCTCTACCACGGGACCGCGCTCGACTGGCTCGGCCTGACTCCCCACCGCTTCGCCTGAGCCCCGATGACAGACCTCTTTTCCGACGCGCACGCCGCGGCGCTCGACGCGGCCGATCTGCTGCGAGGGTTCCGCGACGAATTCCTGCTGCCCCGCCACGACGGCGCGCCGATGGCGTACTTCGTGGGCAATTCGCTCGGCCTGCAACCGCGCGGCGCGCGTGCGCACCTGGAGACCGCGCTGCGCAAATGGGAGGACGAAGCCGTCGAAGGGCACTTCACCGGCGATGCGCAATGGATGACCTACCACGAGCTCGTTCGCGACCCGCTCGCACGGTTGGTCGGCGCCAAGCCTGTCGAGGTCGTCGCGATGAACACCCTGACAGTGAACCTGCACCTGCTGATGGTCAGTTTCTACCGCCCGACCCGCGAGCGGCCGGCAATCCTCATCGAAGCGGGCGCGTTCCCCTCCGACCGGCATGCGACCGCGTCGCAGGTCGAGTTCCATGGTTTTGATCCCGCCACCGACCTGATCGAAGTCGCCGCCGACGAGCCGAACGGGACTATCTCAATCGCAGCCGTCGCGCGCGCCATCGAGGCCAACCGCGACCGCCTGGCGCTGGTGCTGTGGCCCGGCGTGCAGTACCGGACGGGCCAGGCGTTCGACCTCGCGGAAATCGCTCGCCTCGGACATGCAGCGGGCGCCATGGTGGGTTTCGACCTCGCGCACGCGGTTGGTAACCTCGAACTCGCGCTGCACGACAGCGGCGCGGACTTCGCCGCGTGGTGCCACTACAAGTACGTGAATTCGGGCCCGGGCGCGGTGGGCGGTGCATTCGTCCACGAACGCCACTCACGCGCCGACGTGCCAAGGTTCGCCGGCTGGTGGGGGCACGACCCCGCGTCGCGCTTCCAAATGGGGCCGGAGTTCGTGCCCGCCGAAGGCGCCGACGGCTGGCAGCTCAGCAATCCGCCGATCCTCGCGATGGCTCCGCTGCGCGCGTCGCTCGAACTGTTCGATCGTGCGGGCATGCCGGCACTGCGGCGGAAATCCCGGTCGCTTACGGGCTATCTCGGACAGCTGATCGACGCGCGGCTTGCGGACGTGCTCGAAATCGTCACCCCGCGCGATCCAACAGGGCGCGGCTGCCAACTCTCGCTCCGTGTGCGCGGCGGGCGCGACCGCGGGCGCGCGCTGTTCCAGGCGCTGGCGACACGCGGTGTGCTCGGCGACTGGCGCGAGCCGGACGTGATCCGGATCTCGCCCGCGCCGCTCTACAACACGCACGCGGACGTGCTGCGCTTCGTGCGCGAGGCCGAGCGCTGGGCGGCGGACACCCTCTGATTCGCGCCGCGCGATCGGCATCGCACGTCACTGGCGTGGGCGGCCAACGCGACGCCCGACCCGCGCACTACACTCGGCCCACGACGACCGGACGGACCCGCCCGTGAACGATACCGCGCGACACATCACGATCATCGGCGCCGGCCTCGCCGGAGCACTGCTCGGCACGCTGCTCGCTCGCCGCGGCTGGCGCGTCGACGTCTACGAGAAGCGCGGCGACCCCCGTCGCGCCGGGTATGCCGGCGGGCGTTCCATCAACCTGGCGCTCGCCGAACGCGGCCGCCACGCACTGCGACTCGCCGGTGCCGACGAGGCAGTGATGCGTCATGCGGTGATGATGCGCGGCCGCATGGTGCACTTCCCCGACGGCCGCACGGAGCTGTTGCGCTACGGGCGAGACGACAGCGAAGTGATCTGGTCGGTACACCGCGGTGGATTGAACGTGGCGTTGCTCGACATCGCACAAGCCGCGGGCGTGAACCTGCATTTCGACCGCGGCCTTGGCGGCGTCGACTTCGACCGTCGCGTCGCAAAGGTCATGGACCCGGATGGCGCAGCGCACGACGTTCCCTACGAATCGCTCGTGGGCGCCGACGGCGCCGGCTCCGCGCTGCGCGATGCCATGTCGCGACAGACCGATCTCGGCGAACGCATCGAGAACCTCGGCCACGGCTACAAGGAACTCGAAATACCCCCGGCCGCCGACGGCGGCTTCCGCATCGAACCCAACGCGCTGCACATCTGGCCGCGGGGCCGATACATGTGCATCGCGCTGCCGAATGACGAGCGCACGTTCACCGTGACGCTTTTCCTGCCGAACGAGGGCGAACCGAGTTTCGAAACGGTGCGCACAGGTGCCGATGCACGAGCCTTGTTCGAGCATGATTTCGCCGACGCGTCGCCGCTGATCCCGGATCTGGAGCGCGACTTCGACCAGCATGCGACCGGGCTTCTCGCCACGCTGTACCTCGACACGTGGACGCGCGGTGGCGACGCCGTGCTGCTCGGGGACGCCGCGCACGCGATGGTGCCGTTCCACGGCCAGGGCATGAACTGCGCGTTCGAGGACTGCGTGGCGCTGGCCGAGCACCTCGACCGGACGGATGACCGTGCCGCCGCGTTCGCCGCGTTCCAGTCCGAGCGCCTGCCGAACGCGCGCGCCATCCAGCAGATGGCGCTGGAAAACTACCTGGAGATGCGCGACCGGGTGGGCGACGACGAGTTCCTGCTCCAGCGCGCACTCGAACAGGAGCTGGCGGCGCGGCACCCGGACCGGTTCGTGCCGCGCTACGCGATGGTCACCTTCATGCGCATTCCGTACGCGACGGCGCTGGCGCGCGGGCAGGTGCAACGCGCCCTGCTCGCCGAAGTCACGCAGGGCCACGACTCGCTGGACACCATCGACCGTGCATGGGCCGACCGGCTGGTCGAAGAGCGGCTGCCGCCGCTCGGGAAGGCTGCGTGAGTCAGAGTTTCCTTTTCTACGACCTCGAGACGTTCGGCGCCTGTCCGCGTCGAAGCCGGATCGCGCAGTTCGCCGGCATCCGCACCGACACCGACCTGAATCCGATCGACGACGACATCAGCTTCTACGTAAAGCCCGCGCGCGACCTTCTCCCCGCGCCCGTCGCCACCCTGATCACAGGCATCTCCCCGCAGCAGGCGTGCGACCTCGGCGTCAACGAAGCCGAGGCCTTCGCGCGGGTGCACGAACAGATGATGCGGCCGGGCACGTGCTCGGCGGGCTACAACTCGCTGCGTTTCGATGACGAGTTCGTACGGCACGGGCTGTTCCGCAATTTCTACGACCCGTACGAGCGCGAATGGCGCGGTGGCAACTGCCGCTGGGACCTGCTGGACGTCATGCGCCTGGCGCATGCGTTGCGACCGGACGGCATCGAGTGGGTCTATCGCGCCGACGGCACGCCGGCATTCACCCTCGAAGGCCTGGCGGCCGCCAACGGCGTCCGCGTCGGCGACGCCCACGAGGCGCTCAGCGACGTACGCGCCCTGATCGGCCTGTCGAAGCGCCTGCGGGAGGCGCAGCCTCGCCTTTGGGACTATTGCCTCAAGCTTCGCGACAAGCGCTACGCCGCGAGCCTGCTCGACGTCGTCGCGATGACGCCGGTGCTGCACGTGTCACAGCGTTTCCCCGCGAGCCGCCTGTGCGCGGCGCCCGTGCTGCCGCTGGCCTTGCATCCGCGCATCGGCAACCGGGTGATCGTGTTCGATCTCATGCAGGACCCCGCGCGACTGATCTCGATGTCCCCCGAGGAGATCGCCGGCCGCCTCTACGTCCGCCAGGACGAACTGGCCGAGGGCGAGGAGCGAATCGCGCTGAAGGAGGTCCATCTGAACCGCTGCCCGGCGCTGGTCGCATGGGCTCACCTGCGGGACGCCGAGCTTGCGCGCATGCGCATCGATGCCGCGCGCGTGGACAGGCACGCAGCGCTTCTCCGCGATAACGCGGACGTGGTCGTCGAGAAGCTGCGGCGTGTGTACGCGTCCATGCCGGACCGCACAGCATCCGACTGCGATGCATCGCTTTACGACGGGTTCCTGCCGGAAAGCGACCGGGCACGATTTGCCGACATCCGCGGCACGCCGCCGCAGCATCTCGGCGCTGCAACGTTCGACTTCAAGGACGCGCGCCTGCCCGAACTGCTGTTCCGCTATCGCGCGCGCAACTGGGACGAGGGGCTCGGCAGCGACGAGCGCCAGCGCTGGAACGCGTATCGCCGCCAACGGCTCTCGGACAACGCGCAGTCCGAACATTCGTTCACGTCCTACTTCGACGAGGTCCAGGCGCTTCGCGACGCGCGCGGCGACGAACCCGGCGTTCGCGACCTGCTCGACCGACTCGACGCCTGGGGCCGCGACCTTCAGTCCGAGCTCGCCTGACCGTCGCAGCTACGCCCGTCGCGCGAATCGCCACCGCCGATCGGGTAGCGGCATCGACGGGCGACACCCCGTGGCAGAGTAGCCGCGGGGATCCACCGGCCGAAGCCATGCAGTCAGCACCGTCCGCGCGCGCAAGCGCCTGCAGGCGCGCCACTTCGCGCGCCGTGTCGCGCCTGCGCGCGTGCACGGCGGCGGCGCTGCTCGTGCTCTGTGGCACCGCGTCCGCCCACTCGCTGGGCGATGACTTTGTCGAAGCGTGGACCACGCGCGACGGACTTCCGCACAGCACCATCAACGGCATCGGACAGACCTCCGATGGCTACCTCTGGCTGGCGACGTGGGAAGGCATCGCGCGCTACGACGGTCACGAATTCCGGCTGTACCGACGCACCGACATCGCCGGCCTCGGCGACGACAGCGTTCGCGCGCTGCATGTCGGCCCGAGGGGCGACCTCTGGGCCGGGAGCGCGCGCGGGGGCATCGTCCGATGGCACGCGGGCCACTGGGATTCGCGCCCACCCGTCGGCGGTCTGGTCACCGATCTGCTGGAGGAACGGGGTGGGCGGTTGTGGGTGGCAACCGGGCGCAGCGGCGTCGTGCACATCGAGCGGGACGGCACGCGCGGATCCGTGCGTGCGGCGCAGGGGCTGCCCAGCGACACGGTGAATGCGCTCGCTCGAGACGCGCGCGGGACGATCTGGGTGGCGACGAGCCAGGGGTTGGCGACACTCACCACCCGAAGCGCCCAGAAGTATTCGGGTGCAGGACTGCCCGCCGGCCCGGTCTTCTCGCTTTTCGCGATGCCGGACGGCCGACTGCTCGTCGGCACCGAACACGGGGCGTACGTCGGCGATGCGCGGTCCTTCCAGCCCTTGCACCCCGCCCTGACGACACAGACGGCGACCCGCGTGTGGCGTGACGCCGACGGCATCGTGTGGGTCGGCACCAACAACGCCGGTCTCGCGCGCGTCGACGGCGATCGCGTCGAGTGGCTCGACGCCCGCCACGGGCTACCGAACAACCGCATCCTCGCCGTCCAGCGCGACAGCGAGGGCAGCCTGTGGGTGGGCACCAACGGAGGCCTCGTGCGCCTGCGGCCCGCGCCGATCCATACGTTCACGCGGCAGGACGGACTTGCCGACGATTTCGTGCGATCAACATTGGCCGCGCGCGACGGATCGCTGTGGATCGGCAGCGGGCAAGGACTCGATCGTGTCGATCCCGTGTCCGGAAACATCAGCCACGTGGGCTTCGGCACGCATCTGGCCGACGTTTCGGTGCTCTCGCTCGCGCAGGATCGCAACGGCGACATCCTGGCGGGCACCTTCCACGACGGGCTCCTGCGCATCCACGACGGCACGGTGGTCGATTCGGTCTCGATGGCCCAGGGCCTTCCCTCCAACGAGGTCCGCGCAGTGCTCGCCGCACGCGATGGCCGCCTGTGGATCGGAACCAAGCAGGGCGTGGTGGTGCGCGATGCGACCCGCCTTCTCGCCTACGGCGCGAAGGAGGGCCTGCCCGCCGAGTTCGTGCAGGCGCTCTACGAGGACGCGAACGGCGCGATCTGGGTCGGGACGAGTTCCGGCATCGCCATCATCCGAGACGGTCGCGTAGTCGCGCCCGACCTGACGGCCACGGATGCGCAGTACGTGTATTCGTTCCTGTCCTCGGCCGACGGCCGTGCGGTCTGGGCCGCCACCGACCGCGGTCTGCTGCGTGTCCCGCTGGCTGGTGGTGCGGCGATGCGTATCGATCGATCGAATGGGCTGCCGTTCGAAAAGATCTTTGCTGCGATCGTCGACCGCGCGGGCCGGCTGTGGCTCACCGGCAACGACGGTATCGCCCGGCTCCGCATGGCCGACGTCGAAGCGGCTGCCGCCGGCACAGGCCGCCGCGTGGACGCACACCTTTTCGGTCGCGCCGACGGCATGGCGTCGGCGCAGGCCAACGGCGGTTCGATGCCCGCGGCCGCGCTGGATTCGAGCGACCGGCTGTGGGTGGCGACCGCGATTGGCGTCGCGCGAGTGGACCCGTCTGCGGCCGCGCGCACTGCCACCCGACTGCCGCCGGTGGCGATCGAGCGCTTCGAAGTGGACGGCCGCGAGTTCGACCCGTCCGCCGTCGGCGAACTTCCACCCGGCGACCACCGCATCGTGGTGCGGTTCGTGGCGCCCACGCTGCTGAATGCGCAGCGGGTGCGTTACCGCTATCGGCTCGACGGCATGTCGCGCGCGTGGGTGGACCTCGCTGACAGCCGCGAAGTGCAGCTGACGCACCTCGATCCCCACGCCTTCCGGCTGCGTCTGCAGGCCTCCGTCCCCGGGCAGCCCGGCATGGTCGAAACAGACGTCGACTTCCGCATCCAGCCGTACTGGTGGCAACGGCCGGCCGTCTGGCTGGCCGGCTTCGTGCTCGCGATCATCCTGCTCGCGGCCGCCTATGCCGGTCGCATCCGCCAGCTGCGCAGAACCGAGCGCCGGCTCCGTGCGCTGGTCGACGATCGCACCGAGGCGTTGCAGGTGCAGACGCGGATCGCCGAACGACTGGCGCGCACCGACACCCTGACTCGGCTCGCGAACCGGCGCGCGCTCGACCTTGCGCTCGACGACCAGCTCGTCGATATCGCACAAGGCCAACCGATCTGCCTGGTGCTGGTCGACGTGGACGGCTTCAAGCCCATCAACGACCTGCACGGCCACGCCGCCGGTGACCTGGCGCTGCGCGCAGTCGCCGACGTGATCCGTGCGCACGCGCGCGAGCAGGACGTGGCGTCGCGTTGGGGCGGCGATGAGTTCGCGCTACTCCTCGTGGGCTGCACGCTCGAGCACGCGATCGCCGTGGCCGAGCGCATCCGCGTGGCGGTGGCAGCGTTGGATCCGGCGACGTTCGCGCCCGGCCTTTCCATTTCCGCGAGCATTGGCGTCGCATGCAGCGGAACCGGCAGCCGCCAGTTGAGCCTGCGCTCGCTGGTGCCGCGTGCGGACGAAGCGCTGTATCGCGCCAAGCGCGACGGCCGCAACCGCGTGCGCGCCGCGCTGGAGCCCGACCTGGTGGTTTGATCGAAACGCGCGTGCGCCTGCGGATACGCGCATGGTGCGCTGTGCGGCCGAACTGCGGCGGATGCCGGCGCGCACCGGATCGCAACGTGCTGCGGGTGGACGTGCCGCAGCACGGCGCTGCCCACGCCGACGCGGACGTGACTGGACTCGAATATCGGGCTCCTCACGCGCCTCCCCTACCCTAGCTGGATTCCGGAGGCCCCATGAAGAAGCTGTTCGCGCTGGTTCTAGTCGTCGTGCTCGCCTTGGGCGCGTATGTGGCCGCAGGCCCCTTCATCGTCGTGCGCTCGATCAGCCAGGCGGTCGATCGCGGTGACATGCGCACCCTGCAGCGCGACATCGATTTCGAGCTCGTGCGCGGCAGCATCAAGGCGCAGCTCGAGGACTACCTCGCCCGACGCATGGGCGACCCGCGTACCGACGGCCGCCTGAAGGCGCTCGGCCGGCAAGTGACGTCGACGATGACCGGTGGCGTCGTCGAAGCGCTCGCGACGCCTGCCGGGATCGGCGCGATCCTCGAAGGCAGCAGCGTGATACGCCGCGCGATGGGCTATCCACCCGAGCATTCGCAGGCCCCCGAAGCGCGCTTCGATCCGCTTCGTGGCGCGAGGTACCACTACGAGTCGGCGTCCCGTTTCACCGCGACGGTGCAGAACGCCGACGGCGTGCCCGTCGCGTTCGTCTTCAGCCGACAGGGACTCAGATGGCGGCTCACGGACGTTCGCCTTCCGGTCGACCAGCTGATCGCCAGCCTGACGCGCTAGGACCGGTTGTTGGCGACGCCGTGCGGCACGTGGCCTGCGGCGACGTGGTCACGCGCGGAGACGATGTTGTGTTCGGAGTCGTCGAAGAAGATGTCCGCGCCGAAGGCCTGCAGGAACGGGCCTTTCGGCCGCCCGCCGAGGAACAGCGCTTCGTCCAGACGGATACCCCACTCGCGCAGGGTGCGGATCACGCGCTCGTGTGCGGGCACCGAGCGCGCGGTCACGAGCGCAGTGCGGATCGGTGCGTCGTCACCCGTCGGGAACGCCTGCTGCAGGCGATGCAGGGCATCCAGGAATCCGCGGAACGGACCGCCCGACAGAGGCTCGCCCGCGCGTCGAAGTTCGTGTTCGGCGAAAGCCGCCAGCCCGCCCTCCCGTGACACGCGCTCGCCCTCGTCGTCGAAGATCACAGCGTCACCGTCGAACGCGATGCGTAGCTGGTCGGGGTTGCGCGATGCGGCCGCGCTGGGCGACGCCGTTGCGGAGGGCAGCAGCATTGCCGCAGCCACGCCCGCGTGCAGGGCGGATCGCACGTCTTCCCCGTGCGCGGACAGGAACAGGTCGGCGCCGAACGGGCGGACGTACGGATACGGCGGCGCACCGTTGCTGAAAGCGGCGCGGCGGATCGATAGCCCGTGGTGCGCGATGGAATTGAAGATGCGCAGGCCGGTGTCCGCCGAGTTTCGGGAGATCAGGATGACCTCGACGCGCGGCAATTCAGGCGGCGTGCCTTCATTGAGCCGCAGCAGCTTGCGCACCAGCGGGAATGCCACGCCGGGCGACAGCACGTCGTTCTCGCGGCCCCGCTGGTAATCGGCGTACGCCTCGAGGCCCTCGCGCTCGAACAGGCCATGGCCTTCCTCGAGGTCGAACAGCGTCCGCGAGGAAATGGCGACGATCAGGGGACGGGCATCGCGGTCGGGCATGCGTCCTATTGTGCACGCCGGGCGGCGGTCCACCGCGCGGTGACCGGGGTCCTGTGCCCACCGATCAGGCTGCGACCGCTTTGCCGCGTCCTGCTGAACACGGGCTTCGTCCCGCGGGGTGCGCCCGTTGATCCTGTTTGCGCGGCGACGTGCGGAACGATCCTTCGCGTTCGGTTCCGTTCGCGGCCGCTCGCCGCTCACGCTTCCCGCACGACGTTCGAGGCTCGGCGATGATGGGGCCCGGTCATGGTACCGACGGGTCGGCGCGTGTCAGGGGCTGGGTCTGCCGTACGTGCGGCCGTCTTCGTTCGGCCGGTACAGCGCGCCCTGGCGGTCGCGCAGCGGCGGCTCGTCGCGCTGCTGCCGCTTCGCGCGATCAGCACGAGTTTCGCACCGCGCTGGGCGGCCATCAGCGCAGTCGCCAGGCCGATGCCGCTGCTGGCGCCGGTGATCACCATCACCTGCGCGGAAACGGTTTGAGTTGTGCGTCCATCGGCGCCCCGTTGTCGGGCGGAACGATGGGCGACGCAGCGTTACGCGGACGGCAAGCGCGCGTCGAGAACCCGCGATCAGCCGGAAATGAACTGCTCGGCGAGCATGCGTTCTTCGAGGTTGTGCTCGGGATCGAACAACAGCGTGACCGTGCGATCGCGCGATTCGCGAATGGTGACCTCGACTGCGTCGCGCACCTCGTGCGAGTCGGCCGTGGCGCTCACGGGCCGCTTGTGCGGGTCGAGGATGGTGAAGCGCACTTCGGTCTCGGCCTTGAGCACGGCGCCCCGCCAGCGCCGCGGCCGGAATGCGGCAATCGGCGTCAACGCGATCACGTTGGCGCCGAGCGGCAGGATCGGCCCGTGCGCGGAGAAGTTGTAGGCGGTGCTGCCGGCCGGCGTCGCCACCAGCACGCCGTCGCAGATGAGCTCTTCGAGCCGTGTCTGACCATTGAGGTCGATGCGCACATGCGCGGCCTGCCGGGTCTGGCGCAGCAGCGATACCTCGTTGTAGGCAAGCGAACCGATCGTGGCGCCTGATTCGCTCTGGACGATCATCTCGAGTGGGCGCAGCACGGCCGGCTCGGCTGCGTGGATACGCTCAACCAGCGTTCCCGCGCGCTGCTGGTTCATCAGGAAGCCGACCGTGCCGAACTTCATCCCGTACACGGGGCGGCAAAGCGCGCCGTGCCGGTGCAGCGTCTGCAGCATGAAGCCGTCGCCGCCAAGCGCTACCAGCACGTCCGCCTCGGCGGGCGGAATGTCGCCATGCTGTGACACGAAAAGCTCGCGCGCCGCCTGGGCCTCTGGCGTGGGCGCGGCCAGGAAGGCCATCCGCGGGTTCGCTTTCAAAAGCGTATCGGTCGCCATGGCGCGAGCATAGCCGCTGTGGCGTTGACGCGCGCACCGCCGGCCATGGATGCGGAAGGGCCCGACAATTGCCGGGCCCCTGGTTCGTCGCCTGTCGCAAATCGCCGCAGCGTCAGCCCGCGGACGCGAGCTGTGCAAGGCGCCTGACGGCCACGGACACCGTCGGGTAGTCGAGCGACTTCTGGGACGCCAGTTCGGCCAGCATCGACAGCGTGAAACGCAGGCTCGCATCGTCGCGACGAAGCCATGCATCGACCCTGCCGTCGACGGGCTTGCGCCCGCCGTCTGCAAGGATCTGACCGACCAGCGCGCGCTGCTGCGCCCCGAGCTCGTCGCGCAGCGAACCACGCGCGAGTGCCTGCCACCGGCTCTCGACCGGCAGCGCCTCGATCTGGTCGTACAACCACGCGATGTGCAGCGCGCCGCTGAGCGCGAAATGCGCACGCGTCACCTCGGCCGGTGCGAGCTTTCGTGCTTGCGCGATCTCGACGATGTCCATCGCCGCGTCGAACAACGGAAGTGCCGCGATCTGCCGTGCCAGCGCTTCCGGCAGGCCCTTGCCGCGCCATTGCACGACACGGCGATCGAACGCCGTACGCTGCTCGGCCGTCATCGCGACCGGCAACGCCTCGTGGACAGCACGTATGCCATCGCCGTAGCGCGCCACGGCCGCCTCGATCGCGGGAATCGCGCCGGGGCGCGACAGCAGCCAGCGCGTCATCGACCGCATCAGCTGCCAGATGGCCAGCAGCGCATCGATCTGCGCCGCTTCCTCGACCTTGCCGTCGAGCGCGTCGACCTGCGCCCACATGTCGCGCGCCTGCAGCGACTCGCGCGCGATCGTGTAGGCCTTCGCGATCTCGGCGGGCGAACGGCCGGTGTCCTCCTGCATCCGCATGACGAACGTGGCGCCCATGCGGTTGACCATCGAGTTCGTCACCGCCGTCGCGATGATCTCGCGCTTGAGGCGATGCCCTTCCATCTGCTTGGTGTACTTCTCCTGCAGCGGCTTCGGGAAGTACCGCACCAGCTCCTTGGAGAGATAAGGATCCTCGGGCACATCGGACTGGACGAGCTGGGGGAACAGCACCAGCTTGCTGTACGAGAGCAGCACCGAAAGCTCGGGGCGCGTCAGCCCCTGCCCGCGCGCCTTGCGTTCGGCGAACTCGGCATCCGACGGCAAAAACTCGATCTGCCGGTCGAGCAGCCCCTGCGACTCGAGCGTGCGGATGAAGTGCTGCTTCGAGCCGAGCCGCGTGACCGACATGCGCTCCATCACCGACAGCGCCTGGTTCTGGCGGTAGTTGTCGGTGAGGACGAGATCGCCGACCTCGTCGGTCATCGAGGCGAGCAGCGTGTTGCGAGCGTCGAACGACAGCTTCTTCTGCTGCACGGCGGCGTTCAGCAGGATCTTGATGTTCACCTCGTGGTCCGAGGTGTCGACGCCTGCCGAGTTGTCGATGAAGTCGGTGTTGAGCAGCACCCCGTGGTGCGCTGCCTCGATGCGGCCGAGCTGCGTCAGGCCCAGGTTGCCGCCTTCGCCCACGACGCGGCAGCGAAGATCGCGGCCGTCGACGCGGAGCGCGTTGTTCGCGCGATCCCCGACGTCCGCATGCGTCTCGCGGCTCGACTTCACGTAGGTGCCGATGCCGCCGTTCCACAGCAGGTCGACCGGCGCCTTGAGGATCGCGCTCATCAGTTCGGCCGGGCTCATGGCCTCGATGGCCGCGTCGACGCCCAGCGCCTGGCGAATCTGCGGGCTCAGCGGAATCGACTTCGCGCTTCGCGGATAGATGCCGCCGCCCTTGCTGATCAGCCTGGTGTTGTAGTCCTCCCAGCTCGAACGCGGCAGCTTGAACATGCGCGCGCGTTCCTTGAAGGAAACAGCGGCGTCCGGTGTCGGGTCCAGGAAGATGTGGCGGTGGTCGAACGCCGCGATCAGCAGGATGTGCTTGCTCAGCAACATGCCGTTGCCGAACACGTCGCCGGACATGTCGCCGATGCCGACGACCGTGAAATCCTGCTTCTGGCTGTCACGGCCCATGGCGCGGAAATGGCGTTTGACCGATTCCCACGCGCCGCGCGCGGTGATGCCCATGCCCTTGTGGTCGTAACCGACCGAGCCGCCCGAAGCGAACGCATCGTCGAGCCAGAAGCCGTGTTCGCGTGCGATGCCGTTGGCGATGTCGGAGAACGTCGCGGTGCCCTTGTCGGCGGCCACCACGAGATACGGGTCGTCGTCGTCATAGCGCACGACGTCGGCCGGCGCGACGATTTTTCCGTCGACGATGTTGTCGGTGATGTCGAGCAGCCCGTTGATGAACATGCTGTAGCAGGCGATGCCTTCGGCCTGCACGGCATCGCGGTCGCCGCCCGCAGGCGGTCGCTTCACGTAGAACCCGCCCTTCGAGCCCACCGGCACGATCACGGTGTTCTTCACCATCTGCGCTTTCACGAGGCCCAACACTTCGGTGCGGAAATCCTCACGACGATCGGACCACCGCAATCCGCCGCGCGCTACCGGCCCGAAGCGCAGATGCACGCCTTCCACTCGCGCGCCGTAGACGAAGATCTCGCGATACGGCACCGGTTTCGGCAGGTCGGGCACCTTCGACGAGTCGAACTTGTAGCTGACGTAGCCCGTGTCGGCGCCGCCGTGGCTGCCCTGGTAATAGCTGGTGCGGAGCGTGGCCTCGATCGCACCCCTGAAGCTTCGCAGGATGCGGTCCTCGTCCAGGCTGGAAACGCGATCCATCAGGCCGAGCAGCGCAGCGCGCGCGGCCTGCACCTGGCCGTCGCGCTTGCCGGCGCGTGCTTCGATCACCGGTTGCACGGCGGCGACGAGCGCGGCGTCGCCGGAAGCGAGGCGCCCGAGCTGCGCGTGGAATTTCAGCATGCCCGCCTGGATTTCGGTCTTGCTCTCGCGGCCGGTCGCCGGGTCGAAGCGCGCCTCGAAGAGTTCGACGAGCAGTCGCGCGAGCAACGGGTAACGCGCGAGCGTGCTCTCCATGTACGTCTGCGAAAACGCCACGCCGACCTGCAGCAGGTACTTGCAGTAAGCACGCAGCATCGCGACTTGCTTCCACGACAGGCCCGCAGCCAGGATCAGCCGGTTGAAGCCGTCGTTCTCGGCCTGCCCGCGCCAGATCGCGGCGAAAGCTTCCTCGAAGTCGACGTCGAATTCGGTGACGTCGAGCGCCCGGCCGTATTCCACTTCGAAGTCCTGGATGAACAGCACGCGTCCCGCGGCCTCGATGCGGTACGGATGCTCCGAGATCACCCGCAGCCCCATGTTCTCCATCATCGGCAGCGCATCCGACAGCGGGATGTCGTCGCCCTGCCGGTAGAACTTGAAACGCAGCCCGCCAGTGGACTGGTTGCGGTACAGGCTCAGGCGAAGGTCGTCGGGACCCGAAAGCGCGGCGAGGTTGTCGACGTCGTCCGCCGCGACCTGCGCGGAAACGTTCTCGATATACCCGGCCGGCAGTGCACGCCCATAGGCATTGGCGAGCGGAAGGCCGGACTGCTCACCGTGGCGCGTGATCAGGAGGTCGCGCAGGTCGTCGGTCCAGTTGCGCACGATGCGCGCGAGCTGCGTTTCGATCGCGCCAACGTCGACGTCGGGCACCGTGCCCGAATGCCCGTCGGTCGGCTTCGGGCGCACCATGATGTGCAGCTGCGCGAGCGGGGACTCGCCCAGCTGCACCGCGGAGTCGACGTGGTCGGCGTTGAGCGCCTCCTTGAGCATCGCCTCGATGCGCAGGCGCACCTCGGTATTGAAGCGGTCGCGCGGGATGTACACGAGCGCCGAGTAGAAACGGCCGTAACGGTCGCGACGCATGAAGATGCGGCTACGCACGCGCTCCTGCAGCCCCAGCACGCCCATGCTGGTGGTCAGCAGGTCGGCTTCCGATGCCTGGAACAACTCGTCCCGAGGCAGCGATTCGAGGATGTGCTTCAGGGCCTTGCCGCTGTGGCCGTCTTCCGGCAAGCCGGACTGCTGCATGACGTGCTCGTACCGACGACGCACCACCGGGATATCCCATGGACGGCGGTTGTAGGCACTCGACGTGAACAGGCCGAGGAAGCGCTCCTCGCGTATCGGCTTGCCGGTCTTGTCGAAGCTCAGCACGCCGATGTAATCCATGTAGCCGCGACGATGCACCGTCGCGCGCGCGTTGGTCTTGGTCAGGATCAGCACGTCGGGCACGACGCTGCCGTCGGGCGAATGCGCCCCGAGCGAAGTCACCGGGCGCGGCTGGCCGCGCTCCTCGCCACGTAACAGGCCGAGGCCGGTCCCCGGGATAGCCTGCAGCACGTCCTGCCGGCCCTGCTTCCGGACTTCGTATTCGCGATAGCCGAGGAACGTGAAGTGGTTCTCGGCGGCCCAGCGCAGGAATTCCTGCGATTCGACGACATCCTGCTTCGCCAGCGGGCACGGGCGCTCCCCCAGCTGCTCGGCGACCTCACGCATGCGGTCGCGCATGGCCTCCCAGTCCACCACGATGGCGCGCACATCCTGCAATACGTGCCGAATTGCGGCCTCGATCGCGGCCATGTCATCGGCGCTCTGCCGATCGATCTCGAGATGCATGAGCGATTCGGGTGCACCTTCGCCGACGCCGGTGAGCTTGCCGGCGCGGTCGCGCTGGATGCGGAGCACGGGATGGCCGAGGACGTGCACCGCGATGCCGCGTTCGGCGAGCGCGAGCGTGACCGAGTCCACGAGGAACGGCATGTCGTCATTCGCGACCTGCAGCACCGTGTGCACCGACTCCCAGCCGTTTGCCTTCATGGTCGGGTTGAACAGGCGCACCAGTGGCGTGCCGGGCTTGCGCGTCCGGAAGAAGTCGACGAACTCGGCCGCCAGCGACGCCCAGGCTTCGGGCGCATGCTGCGGGAACTCGTCAGACGTCATGCGCTTGTAGAACGTGCGCGCGAACGCCTCGGACAACGCCTGCTGCGCCTTCGGCAGCTTGGCGTGCAGCGCGGCGATGATCTGCTCGACTGCAGCGGAATCGTCGCGCTCCGAGGCGCGGGCCTTGGCGGCGGGGGTGCGTTTGGTGGTCATGCGGCGGATCGCTCCATGCTCCGGCCCGCACACACGCGGGCCGTTCTGCGGATCGTGAATGTGGAAACGCCGGCGAAACCCATCGCGCCCGTCGGGTGGTCACCCGTGCCGACGCGCGGCATCGCCGGCGAGGTCGTCATCAAGGGCTCAGCGCAGGCCCGTCTCGTTTCGCGCGATCACGAGGCGCTGGATTTCGCTCGTGCCCTCGTAGATCTCGGTGATCTTGGCGTCGCGGAAATAGCGCTCGATCGGCATTTCCTTCGAGTAGCCCATGCCGCCGTGGATCTGCAGCGCCTGGTGGCTGATCCACATGGCCGCTTCGGACGCAGTGAGCTTGGCGACGGCAGCCTCCGTGCTGAAACGCGCGCCGCCCTTGTCGTACTCGCCCTTCTGCCATGCCGCGCGCAGCGTCAGCAGCATCGACGCGTCGAGCTTGCACTTCATGTCGGCGATCTTCGCCTGCGTCATCTGGAACGTGCCGATCGGCGCACCGAATGCCTTGCGTTCCTTCACGTACGCAAGCGTCGCCTCGTAGGCGGCGCGCGAAATGCCGATCGCCTGCGAGGCGATGCCGATGCGCCCGGCGTCGAGCACGCTCATCGCGATCTTGAAGCCCTCGCCTTCCTGGCCGAGCACTTCGTCGGCCTTGACGACGTAGTCGTTGAATTCGATCTCGCAGGTCGCCGACGCGCGGATGCCGAGCTTCGGCTCGGTTTTGCCGCGGCCGAAGCCTTCGCGCGTGGTGTCGACCATGAAGGCGGTGATGCCACGCGCGCCCTTCTCCGGATCGGTCATCGCGAACAGAACGATGTACTTCGCGACCGGGCCGGAGGTGATCCAGCTCTTCTTGCCGTTCACGACATAGCTGCCGTCGGCCTGCTTGGTCGCCTTGCACCGCATGGCCGTGGCGTCGGAGCCGGACTGCGGCTCGGTGAGCGCGAATGCGCCGATCTCGCGGCCCTCGGCAATGGCGCGGACGTAAAGCTGCTTCTGCGCTTCAGTGCCGTACTTCAGGATTCCATTGCAGAACAGCGAGTTGTTGACCGACATGATGGTCGAGTGCGCGGCGTCGGCCGCGGCGATCTCGATCATGGCCAGCACGTAGCTGACCGGGTCCATGCCGGCGCCGCCGTATTCGGCCGGCACCTCGATCCCCATCAGGCCGTTCTCGCCCAGCGTGCGGATGTTGTCGAGCGGGAACTCGCCGGTGCGGTCGAAGTGCTCCGCGCTGGGCGCGATCTTCTCCTGCGCGATGCGGCGGGCGACGTCCTGGATCATCAACTGCTCTTCGGTGAAGCGAAAATCCACGTCGGCACCTCGAATTGGGAGGATGACTGCAAGCCGGCGAATTGTACCGGGATGCGCATTCCGGCCGCCTCCCCCGCTTGACCCCGCCGCCCTGCGCGAGGACACTTATCGCTTTATCGCGATACGTTGATGGATGCCGGATGGACCTCGAAGCCTGGTCGGGACAGCTCAAGACCTTCGCCGACGCCACGCGCGTGCGGCTGCTTGCGCTGCTCGAGCGCGAGGAACTCACCGTGGCGGAGCTTTCCTCGATTACGCGCCTGGCCCAGCCGCGCGTCTCGACGCACCTCGCCCGCCTGAAGGAGGCCGCGCTGGTGCGAGACCGCCGGGCCGGCGTCTCGGCCTATTACCGCTTCGACGAGGACGCACTCGGCCCCGCGCAGCGCGCGCTCTGGCAGATGCTGCGCGACGGCAGCGACGACCCCCTGCTGCGCCAGGATGCCGAACGCGTGCCCGGTGTGCTTGCCAGCCGTGCCTCCGACCAGAACTGGGCGGATGCGGTGGCCGGCGACATGGAACGCCACTACTCCCCGGGCCGCACCTGGGAAGCGCTCGCCCGCTCGGCGCTGCCACTCATGGAAGCCGGCGACGTGCTCGATATCGCGTCCGGCGACGGCGTGCTTGCCGAGCTCATCGCACCGCATGCGCGCCGCTACGTCTGCCTCGACGCGAGCAGCAAGGTCGTGCTCGCGGCCTCCGAACGGTTGCGCCGGCTGGGCAACGTCGAAGTGCACGAAGGCGACATGCATGCCCTGCCCTTCGACGCGGCCGAATTCGACCTCGTCGTGCTGATGCATGCGCTGACGTACTCCGAAGAGCCCGCCACCGCCGTCGCCGAGGCGGCGCGCACCCTGCGGCCCGGCGGGCGCCTGCTGCTCACCAGCCTGGCCAAGCACGAGCACCGCGCCGTCGTCGAAGCCTATGGCCACGTGAACCTCGGTTTTTCAGAGCGCGAGTTGCACCGTTTCGCGACGCGCGCCGGCCTTGAAGTCCAGGGCATTGGGCTTGTCACGCGCGAGCGTCGCCCGCCGCACTTCGAGGTGATTTCACTGATTGCGCGACACACCGGAGGAACACCACGATGAGCACGCAGGCCTGGCTGGATCCGGCGCGCGTCGCGCTGCTGGAAGGCGCACTGGCGCAACGAATCCTCGTCATCGACGGCGCGATGGGCACGATGATCCAGCAGTTCGATCTGGCCGAAGCGGACTACCGCGGCGACCGGTTCGCCGAAGGCTTCGACCATGCCCGGCCGCCGGTCGAGCATGCGCACGGCGCGGGCTGCGGCTGCGGCCACGACCAGCGCGGCAACAACGACCTGCTCAGCCTGACGCGCCCGGACATCATCGCGGACATCCACCGGCAATATCTCGATGCCGGCGCCGACATGGTGGAGACCAACACGTTCAACTCGACATCGGTATCGCTCGCCGACTACGGGCTGTCGCACCTCGCGCGCGAACTCAATGAAGCCGGCGCACGCCTCGCCCGCGGCGCCTGCGAAGACGTCGAACGCGCCACGGGTCGGCCCCGCTTCGTGATCGGCGTGCTCGGCCCCACCAGCCGTACGGCGTCGCTCAGCCCTGACGTGAACCGCCCCGGATACCGCGCGGTGACCTTCGACGACCTGCGTCTGGCGTATCGGGAGGCCGTCGACGGGCTCATCGACGGCGGTGCGGACGTGCTGATGGTCGAAACGATCTTCGACACGCTGAACGCGAAGGCCGCGCTTTTCGCGATCGAGGAAGCGTTCGACGCACGCGGCGCGCGACTGCCCATCATGATTTCCGGAACGATCACCGACGCTTCCGGGCGCACGCTGTCGGGGCAGACGGCCGAGGCGTTCTGGTACTCGGTCCGCCATGCGCGCCCGCTCGCCATCGGCCTGAACTGCGCGCTCGGCGCGAAGGACCTCCGCGCCTACGTCGACATCCTTGCTCAGGTGGCCGACACGCACGTCAGCACGCACCCGAATGCCGGGCTGCCGAACGCGTTCGGCGGCTATGACGAGACGCCCGAGGACATGGCGCTGGTGATCGGGGAATTCGCCCGTGCCGGCCTCGTTAATTTCGTCGGCGGCTGCTGCGGCACGTCACCGGCGCACATCGCGGCAATCGCGGAGGCAGTCGACGGCGTGCCGCCGCGGCGCCTGCCGGGCGCCGACGCGCTCGCCGCCTGATCGTCCTCTCCACATTCCAACGCCGCGTCCCGCGCGTCCAAGCGAAAACATGACCTCCAGCAGCTCGCGATACACCTGTCTTTCCGGTCTGGAACCGCTGGTCGTCACGCCGGAGACGAATTTCGTCAACATCGGCGAGCGCACCAACGTCACCGGCTCGGCGCAGTTCAAGAAGCTCATCCTCGAGAATCGCTTCGACGAAGCGATCGTGGTCGCCCGCCAGCAGGTCGAGAACGGCGCGCAGGTCATCGACGTCAACATGGACGAGGGCATGCTCGATTCCGAGCAGGCGATGGTGAATTTCCTCAACCTGATGGCCGCCGAACCCGACATCGCCCGCGTTCCGGTGATGGTCGACAGCTCGAAGTGGAGCGTGATCGAGGCCGGCCTGAAATGCCTGCAGGGCAAGGGCATCGTCAACTCGATCTCGATGAAGGAAGGCGAGGACGAATTCCTGCGGCAGGCGCGGCTGGTGCGGCGCTACGGCGCGGCAGTCGTCGTCATGGCGTTCGACGAGCAGGGCCAGGCTGATACTGCAGAGCGCAAGGTCGCAATCTGCACGCGCGCCTATGAACTGCTCACCGGAACGATCGGCTTTCCGCCGGAAGACATCATCTTCGACCCGAACGTGTTTGCGATCGCCACCGGCATCGAGGAACACGATAACTATGCCGTGGCGTTCATCGACGCCACCCGCGAACTCAAGCGCCGGTTTCCGCTGAGCCACGTTTCGGGCGGCGTGTCGAACGTGTCGTTCTCGTTCCGCGGAAACGAGCCCGTGCGACAGGCCATCCATGTCGTGTTCCTGTACCACGCGATTCGCGCGGGCATGGACATGGGCATCGTCAACGCCGGCGCCCTGCCCATCTACGACGACCTTGAAGCCGACCTTCGCGAGCGCGTCGAGGACGTCGTGCTCAACCGGAGGCCCGACGGCACCGAACGCCTTCTCGAGATCGCCGATCGCTACAAGGGCAAGAAGGGCGAGAAGCGCGTCGAAGACCTGCGCTGGCGTGAAAAACCGGTCCGCGAACGGCTGGCGCACGCGCTCGTGCACGGACTCGACGCATGGGTGGAAGCCGATACCGAAGAGGCGCGCCTCGAGGCACGCCGCCCGCTCGATGTCATCGAAGGCCCGCTGATGGACGGCATGAACGTCGTCGGCGACCTCTTCGGCGCGGGCAAGATGTTCCTGCCGCAGGTGGTGAAGTCGGCGCGCGTCATGAAGAAGGCGGTCGCCCACCTGCTTCCCTATATCGAAGCGGAAAAGCTGCGCACCGGCGATACCGGCCGTTCGAACGGCAAGATCGTGCTCGCGACCGTGAAAGGCGACGTACACGACATCGGCAAGAACATCGTCGGCGTGGTGCTCGCCTGCAACAACTTCGAAGTGATCGACTTGGGCGTGATGGTTCCGGCTCAGGTGATTCTGGATCGTGCGAAGGCGGAAAACGCGGATCTGGTTGGCCTTTCCGGGCTGATCACGCCGTCGCTCGAGGAAATGAGCCACGTGGCGCGCGAGATGCAGCGCCAGGGCATGACGATGCCGCTGCTGATCGGCGGGGCGACGACATCGCGCGCGCACACCGCGCTGCGCATCGATCCCCACTACAAGTCGCCGACGGTATGGGTGAAGGATGCCTCGCGCGCGGTGGGCGTCGCGCAGTCATTGATCTCCGCCGACCTGCGCGAGCCGTTCGTCGCAGCGAACGAGGCGGACTACGCGGAGATCCGCCAGCGCCATCGCAACCGAGGCGACGGCAAGCGTCTCGTGCCGCTCGAAAAGGCGCGTGCGCAGCGGTTTGACGGGGGCTGGGAAACGTACATTCCAACCGAACCGCGGCTGCCCGGCATCCACGTTTTTGACGACTATCCACTCGAAGAGCTCGTCGACTACATCGACTGGACGCCCTTCTTCAACACCTGGGAACTGGCGGGCCGCTACCCGGCGATCCTGGATGACGCGGTCGTCGGCTCGCAGGCGCGCGAGCTGTATCGCGATGCGCGCGCGATGTTGAAGCGCATGCTCGACGAGCGCTGGCTGCGCGGCAAGGCCGTGTTCGGGCTGTGGCCCGCGAACTCCGTCGGCGATGACGTCGAGTTGCGCGTGGTTGCGGGCGAACCGTGCGATGACGTGCCCGGCCTGCGCCACGTCGCGCCCGCGGCCGATCTGCAGGCGTCGACGCAGCAGCTGCATTTCCTGCGTCAACAGGTGGACAAGCCGGTCGAGCGGCCGGACTTCTGCCTGGCCGATTTCATCGCGCCGGTCGGAAGCGGGCGCACCGACTGGATCGGCGCTTTCGCGGTCACGGCCGGGATCGGCATCGAGTCGCACGTCGCGCGTTTCGAAGCCGACCACGACGACTACAACGCCATCCTCCTGAAGTCGCTGGCGGACAGGCTTGCGGAAGCTCTCGCCGAACGCCTGCACCAGCGCGTACGGCGCGACTTCTGGGGCTACGCGAGCGACGAAACGCTTGGTAACGACGACCTGATCGCGGAGCAGTACCGCGGCGTGCGACCTGCACCCGGCTACCCGGCCTGCCCCGACCACAGCGAGAAGGCGATGCTGTTCCGCCTGCTCGACGCCACGCGCAATGCGGGCATCGAACTCACCGAAAGCTTTGCCATGTATCCGGCGTCAGCGGTGTCCGGCTATTACTTCAGCCATCCCGGCAGCCAGTACTTCGTGGTCGGCCGCGTGTCGAAGGAACAGGTCGGCGACTATGCGCGGCGGCGCGGCGTCGACTTCGCGCAGGCCGAGCGCTGGCTGGCATCGAACCTGGACTACGACCCGGAATAATTGCCGGAGCGTGTGCGGCTCAGCGGCACGGCAATTGCGGTTTGTGCAGAACGCGCGTCGCGCCCCGCAACGTCGCCTGACTACGGCCGGTCTCGACGTGACCAGCACGCAATGTTTTCGATGTCAGCCGCCGAAGCGAGTGTCGTCATGCGACGCGCAGGGCCACCGGAGTTTTCTCGGTGATTGAAAACCGCCGCGCGCTCGCGGCGCTCTCCGGACGACATGCGCGGCCGACGTGACGTGGGTCCCGCCGGAAGCGTGGCGCGGCTTTGACCTACCGGGCCGCTTGCGTTCCGCGTGCGGCGCTGCTGCTTACCAGACCAGATCGTCCGGCACCTGGTACAGCGGGTCGCTGTACGGATCGTCACCCGCAGGTGCGTTCGGGTCGACGCGCAGCGCGATCGCCGGCTCGAATATTCGGCCGGCCTCGTCCAGTACCTGCGCGGTCACCAGCGCGTAGCGCCCGTCCAACTGCAGCACGCCAAGCTCGCCGGCGTTGAGCGCGCGCAACTGCTCCGCGTTCACGTAGATGCGCTTGATCTTTCCGCCGTACGGGAAGTGCCGCGCGATGTCGGCGTCCTTTTCGTTGAGCGCCTTGTCCTTCAGAAACTCGCCCAGCTTCGCCCGCGCTTCCCGACGCGCACGCGCTTCTTCCTGGCGCGCAGCCTCGGCCGCGATGCGCTCTTCCTTCTCTTTCTGCGCGCGCAACGCGTACGCCTTGCCCAGATCGATCTCCTCCTGCGTGCGCGGGCGACGGGGCGCGCCGTTCGGCCGCGGCGCGCCGCCCTTGGGCTTGCCCGGCTGCGCGCTGTCGGCGCGTCCATCCTTGCGTGCCGGGGCATTCGGCCGGCCGGCGTCGTGGCGGCG
>NZ_VTRV01000190.1 GCF_008274655.1 Cognatilysobacter lacus
GGCCGCCGAGGACCGACGCCCGCTGTTCGCGGCGCCGAACGACGAACCCGCGCTGGCTGTCGCCAGCGGCTACAACCCATACCACGTGGTGGAGCGCGTGCCGGTCGCGCCGGTCAACGCCTCCCCGTACGCCGCGCCGAATGCCGCGCTCGGCGGCGCCGCGATGGCGGTGATGGGCGGCGAAGTGGTCTATGCGGGCTTCTGGAAGCGCGTCGCGGCCTACACGATCGATGGCTTCGTGGTCGGCATTCCGGGGTTCCTCCTGCAGATGTTGATCGCCGGGGTGATGTTCGGCGGCATGGCGGCTCTCAGCTCGAACCGCAGCGAGGCGGTCGGCACGGTGGCGGGCGTCATCGGCGTCCTCGTGATGTATCTCGCGCCACTCGCGCTGGCCGCCACCTACTTCGGGGTCATGCATGCCTCGTCCCACCAGGCCACGCTCGGCAAGATGGCAGTAGGAATCAAGGTGACCGACGAGGCCGGGGAGCCGATCTCGTTCTGGCGCGGGTTCGGCCGCTATTTCGGCCTGATCCTGTCGTCGATCCCGATCGGCATCGGCCTGATCATGGCCGGCTTCACGGACCGCAAACGCGCGCTGCACGACATGATCTGCTCGACGCTGGTGGTGGACCGCTGGGCCTTCACGGCCCATCCGGAGCGGCAGCGGCGTGAACTCGGCGCGGTCACCATCGTCATCCTCTGCCTGGTCGGGCTCGGCACGATCGCCTACGTCGGGCTGATCGCATTCGCGCTCTCGCTGGTGGCCAGCGCGGGCCACTGAGGCGCCCGCCCGGCAGCCGTGGCTTGACAGCCGCGGCCACCGCGTGATGACACTAGATATAGATGACCGGCGCGCCCGCGGACCAGTTCCGCGGGCGTCGCCGCTTTCCACGTCCCCTTTTCGTGGCTGCGCGGACCCTTCGCGAAGCCGGATTCCGGGCCGCCCGCCCCCACGGAGCCGCCATGGCCAAGAACCTCCTCATCGTCGAATCGCCCGCCAAGGCGAAGACGATCAACAAATACCTCGGCAAGGATTTCACCGTCCTCGCCTCCTACGGCCACGTCCGCGACCTGGTGCCGAAGGAAGGCGCGGTCGACCCGGATAACCACTTCGCGATGCGCTATGCGCTGATCGAGCGCAACGAGAAGCACGTCGACGCGATCGCCAAGGCCGCCAAGTCCGCCGAACATCTCTACCTGGCGACCGACCCGGACCGCGAGGGCGAGGCGATCAGCTGGCACATCGCGGAGATCCTCCGCGAGCGCGGCCTGCTGGAGAACCGCACGCTCGAGCGCGTGGTGTTCACCGAAATCACGCCGCGCGCGATCAAGGAAGCAATGACGCGTCCACGCGCGATCGCCGAACCGCTGGTCGACGCGCAGCAGGCGCGCCGCGCCCTTGACTACCTGGTCGGCTTCAACCTTTCGCCGGTGCTGTGGCGCAAGGTGCAGCGCGGGCTCAGCGCGGGCCGCGTGCAGTCGCCCGCACTGCGCATGATCGTCGAGCGCGAGGAGGAGATCGAAGCCTTCATCGCGCGCGAGTACTGGACGATCGAGGCAGAGGTCGCGCATCCCTCGCAGGCCTTCAATTCACGACTCATCAAGCTCGACGGCAAGAAGGTCGAGCAGTTCACTCTGACCAACGAGACCGACGCGCATTCCGCGCGCGACCGGATCTCGAAGGCCGCCGATGGCGTGTTGCAGGTCACCGACGTCACCAGCAAGGAACGCAAGCGTCGCCCGTCGCCGCCGTTCATTACCTCGACGCTGCAACAGGAAGCCGCGCGCAAGCTCGGCTTCACCACGCGCCGCACGATGCAGGTCGCGCAGAAGCTGTACGAGGGCCTGGACATCGGCGCCGAAGGCAGCGTCGGCCTGATCACCTACATGCGTACCGACTCGGTGAACCTGTCGCAGGACGCGATCGTCGAGATCCGCGACGTGATCGCGCGCGACTTCGGCACGCGCGCCGTGCCGGACAAGCCGAACGCGTACACGACCAAGTCGAAGAACGCACAGGAAGCGCACGAGGCGATCCGCCCCAGTTCCGCGCTGCGCACGCCGGCGTCCGTGGCCAAGTACCTTCCGGACGACGAGCGCCGCCTGTACGAGCTGATCTGGAAGCGCGCCATCGCCTCGCAGATGGTGCCGGCGACCCTCAACACGGTGAGCGTCGATCTCGCGGCCGGCAGCGAGCATTCGTTCCGCGTGTCGGGCACCACGGTCGTGGATCCGGGCTTCCTTGCGGTGTACGAGGAAGGCAAGGACACCAAGACCGCCGAAGACGACGAGGAGGGTCGCAAGCTGCCGGCGATGAAGACCGGCGATCGCCTGCCGCTCAACCGCGTCATCGCCGACCAGCACTTCACCGAGCCGCCGCCGCGCTTCTCGGAAGCGTCGCTGGTGAAGACGCTCGAGGAATACGGGATCGGCCGACCGTCCACGTACGCGTCGATCATCGCCACGCTGCTCGCGCGCAAGTATGTCGATCTCGATAACCGCCGTTTCAAGCCGACCGACGTCGGCCGCGCGGTGGCCAAGTTCCTGTCCGCGCATTTCACGCAGTACGTCGACTATGACTTCACCGCGAAGCTCGAGGACGAGCTCGATGCGGTGAGCCGCGGCGAGGAAGCATGGGTGCCGCTCATGGAGCGCTTCTGGTCGCCGTTCAAGAAGCTCGTCGAAGACAAGAAGGACAACATCGATCGCACCGACGCCGGCAGCGTGCGCGTGCTCGGCCTCGATCCCAAGAGCGGCCGCCAGGTCAGCGCGCGCATCGGCAAGTTCGGTCCGCTCGTGCAGATCGGCACCAGCGAGGAAGAAGAGAAGCCGCAGTTCGCGTCGCTGCGGCCGGGCCAGAGCATCTATTCGATCTCGCTCGAAGATTCGCTTGAGCTTTTCAAGCTGCCGCGCGACCTCGGCGAGGACAAGGGCGAGAAGGTCAGCGTCGGCATCGGGCGCTTCGGCGCGTTCGCCAAGCGCGGCGCGACCTACGCGTCGCTGGCGAAGGAAGACGATCCGTACGCGATCACGCTCGAGCGCGCGGTCGAGCTGATCGAGCAGAAGGAAGAGATCGCGCGCAATCGAATCATCAAGTCCTTCGAGGGCAGTGACATCCAGGTGCTCAACGGTCGCTACGGCCCGTACATCAGCGATGGCAAGCTCAACGGCCGCATCCCCAAGGATCGCGAACCCGCGTCGCTCACGCTGGCGGAAGTCACGCAGATGATGGCCGACACCGGCAAGCCGATGCGAAAGGGCTTCGGCAAGAAGGTGGCCAAGAAGGTCGTGTCGAAGAAGGTGGCGAAGACCGCGGGCGAGGCGCCGGCCAAGAAAGCGACGAAGTCGGCAGGGGCTGCCACGAAGAAGACGGCGAAGAAGGCCACGAAGAAGACGGCGACCAAGAAGTCGGCAGCCAAGAAGGCTACGAAGACCGTCGCCAGGAAGGTGGTCGCGAAAGCCGCCGCGCGTCCCGCGCCGGAGCTGGACGACACCCCGTTCTGAGGCGATGGTGGCGACGCATCGAACGCCCGACAGCCCGATGGCATCGACTGACACGGTCGCTGCCATAGATGCGCTCGTCGCCGCGTTCTACGCGATGTTCGACAATCGCAACGGCGCGTCGCCGCTGCTCGCCACGCCGGAGCACGTGTTCCTGCCGGACGCACTGATCGTGCGCCGCGACGGCGACCGCGTTGCGTGCATGCATCTCGACGGCTTCATCGGGCCGCGGCGCGCGTGGCTCAGCGACGGCACGCTGTCCGGCTTCCACGAATGGGAAACGGCGTCGCGCACCGCGGTCGCCGGCGACATCGCCACGCGCCTGTCGGCGTACCGCAAGCAGGGACTGCGCGACGGCACGGCGTTCGATGGCGAAGGCGCGAAGTCGCTGCAGCTGGTGCGTGCGCCCGCGGGCTGGCGCATCGCGAGCGTGCTCTGGCAGGACGGCGGCCCGGATTGGCGCGACGCCGCGCCATGAGCGCGGACGATCTCAACATCGCGACGGCGGTTGCCGTGCTCATCCGCGGGGGCGTGCTCGCGTATCCGACCGAGGCGGTCTGGGGCCTCGGGTGCATCCCGTTCGACGGCGAGGCCGTGCACCGGCTCCTGGCGATCAAGCGGCGCCCGGTCGGGAAAGGACTGATCCTGGTCGGCAGCGACGCCGCGCAATTCGATGCGGTGGTCGACTGGTCCGCGCTCGATGCGCGCGCGCTCGGGCGAGTACGCGCGAGCTGGCCGGGGCCCAACACGTGGGTGTTGCCGGCGCGGACCTCGGCGCCCGCCTGGATCACCGGCGGCCGGGACGACATTGCGGTGCGCGTCAGCGCGCATCCGGTGGTCGCCGCGCTGTGTTCGCGGCTCGGCGCG
>NZ_VTRV01000191.1 GCF_008274655.1 Cognatilysobacter lacus
CGGCGGTTCGCGCGGCCGTGCGCGCGTCGACCTGCGCATGCGCCTGCTCGGCCTAGCGGCGGTGATGGGCCTGTGCTCGTTCGCGCTCGTGGCTCGCGCGTTCTACATCCAGGTGCTCGACCGCGACTTCTACGTCGCGCAGGGCCAGGCGCGCAGCCTGCGCGAGCTGCCGATCCCGACCTCGCGCGGCATGGTCACCGATCGCAACGGCGAGCCGCTTGCGGTATCGACGCCGGTCGAATCGGTGTGGGGCAACCCGCAGGAACTGCTGAAGGCGCCCGACCGCCTGCCGAAGCTCGCCGAAGCCCTCGGCGTGCCGCTCGACGTACTCACGCGCAAGCTCGCGCAGAAGTCGACGAAGGAGTTCGTCTACCTCAAGCGGCGCATCAATCCGGACGAAGCGAAATCGATCCTCGCGCTCGGCATTCCGGGCGTCGCGAGCCAGCGCGAATACCGCCGCTTCTACCCGCAGGGCGAAGCGATGGCGCACGTGCTGGGCTTCACCAACGTCGACGACGAAGGCCAGGAAGGCCTCGAGCTCGCCTTCGACGACTGGCTGCGCGGAAAGCCCGGCGCCAAACGCGTTCTGCGCGACGGCCGCGGGCACATCATCGAGAACGTCGACCTGGTGCGTCCGGCCGAGCCCGGTCGCGACCTCACGCTCACCATCGATCGTCGCATCCAGTTCCTCGCCTATCGCGAGCTGCGCAACGCGATGATGGCGCACGGTGCCGCGAGCGGTTCGATCGTGGTCCTCGACGTCGCCACCGGCGAAGTGCTTGCGATGGCCAACCTGCCGACGTTCAACCCGAACGCCGTGGGCACTACCGATCGCGATGCGCATCGCAACCGTGCCATCACCGACGTGCTCGAGCCCGGCTCGACGATGAAGCCGATCACCGTGGCCGCCGCGCTCACCAAGGGCGTGGTCACGCCGAACACGGTGTTCGACCTCTCGCCCGGCTCGCTGAAGCTGGGGCGCTACACGATCCGCGACACGCACAACTACGGCGTGCAGACCGTCACGGGGATCATCACCAAGAGCTCGAACATCGGCGCGACGAAGATTTCCGAGCGTCTCGACAACCAGTACTTCTACGACTTCATCCACAAGTTCGGCTACGGCAGCAAGCCCGGCAGCGGATTTCCCGGCGAGTCGGCCGGCGTGCTGCCTGCGCCGTCGCGCTGGCAGGGCTCGTCGAAGGCGACGATCTCCTACGGTTACGGGCTGTCGGCGACGCCGCTGCAGATCGCGGTCGCGTATGCGGCGATCGCCAACGGCGGCGTGCTCACCACGCCGACGTTCGTCAAGGGCGAGCATGGGCAGAGAAAGCAGGTACTCGAGCCGCGCGTCGCGCACGAAGTCATGAAGATGATGCAGACCGTGACCGAGACGGGCGGCACCGCGACGCAGGGCGCGATCCTCGGCTACCACGTCGCCGGCAAGACCGGTACGGCGCGCATGTTCGACGGCCACGGCGGCTATTCGCGCCGCTACATCGCGTATTTCGCGGGCGTGGTGCCGGTCGACAACCCGCGCTTCGCGACGGTTGTCGTCATCAACGATCCCGACGCGGCCAAGGGCGGCTATTACGGCGGCGTGGTATCGGCGCCGGTGTTCCGCTCGGTGATGGACGGCTCGCTGCGCCTGATGGACGTGCCGCCGGACGACATCGACACGTGGCTCGCCGCGCAGGACAGGGCGACGCACGGCGGCGCGCCGCAGGCCGCGCGTGTTGCCGCCGCCGAGCCCGTTGATGATGACGGCGCGGATCCGGTGCCGCTCGAAGCCTCGCCGGTGACGCCATGATCAACATGCGCCTGTCAGAGCTGCTTCCCGACGTCGCCGGTATCCCGGACGACCTCGTCGTTTCCGGCCTCGTGCAGGACAGCCGCGACGTGCAGCCCGGTGACGCGTTCGTCGCGATCGGCGGCTTCGGCGCGCACGGCCTCGCATTCGTCGAGGCAGCCAAAGCCCGCGGTGCATCGGCCATCCTGTTCGAGCCGCCCGCGCCCGACGAGTTGCCCGCGCCCGCGGATGCCATCGCCGTGCCAGGCCTGCGCGCGCG
This sequence comes from Cognatilysobacter lacus, assembly GCF_008274655.1. GTDB lineage: Bacteria > Pseudomonadota > Gammaproteobacteria > Xanthomonadales > Xanthomonadaceae > Cognatilysobacter > Cognatilysobacter lacus. The sequence continues at coordinate 2,070 of NZ_VTRV01000191.1, forward strand.
CCTCGGCGAAATGGCGCACCGATTCCACGGCCGCGCGAGCGACTCGATGACGACCGTGGGCGTGACCGGCACAAACGGCAAGACGTCCGTCGTGCAGATGATCGCGCAGGCCTGGACGCTGCGCGGAATCGCAGCCGGCACCATCGGCACGCTCGGCGCAGGGCCGTACGGGCAAACGGTGCCCACCGGTTTCACCACGCCGCTGGTGCTCAAACTGCACGCGCTCGTCGGCGCGCTGCATGCGGACGGCGTCGACTCGCTGGCGATGGAAGTCAGCTCGCACGCGCTCGACCAGGGTCGTGTCGACGGCATGCGCTTCGACATCGCGGTCTTCACCAACCTCACGCGCGACCACCTCGACTACCACGGCACGATGGCCGCGTACGGCGCGTCGAAGGCGCGCCTGTTCGGTTGGCCGGGCCTCACCGCCGCGGTCGTCAATCTCGACGACGAATATGGACGCCAGCTGTTCGCAGCGCTGCCGGGCGCCGTCCGCGCGATCGGCGTCAGCTCGCGCGAGGCCGGCGGCGCCACGTTGCGCGCACGCGAGGTGCGCCTCGACGCCCGCGGCATCGTGTTCGATCTCGTCGGCGGCGATGCAACCGCCACCGTGCATTCGTCGCTGCTCGGGCGTTTCAACGTCGACAACCTGCTCGCGGTCGCGGGCGTGTTGCATGCGCAGGGCGCGGAAGTCGTCGACATCGCGGCCACGCTGTCGCAGCTGCAACCGATCCACGGCCGCATGAACCGCCTCGGCGGCGACGCGCAGCCGCTGGTGGTGGTGGACTTCGCGCATACGCCGGACGCACTTGAGCAGGCGCTCACCACGTTGCGTGCCCACACCAAGGGTCGGCTGGCCTGCGTGTTCGGCTGCGGTGGGGAGCGTGACGCCGGCAAGCGCCCGCAGATGGGCGCGATCGCGGAACGGCTCGCGGACGTGGTGATCGTCACTGATGACAATCCGCGGGGCGAGGACGGCGATGCGATCGTCGCCGGCATCCTCGGCGGCTTCACCGATCGCGCCAAGGCGCGTGTGCTGCGTGATCGCGCCGCCGCCATCCGCGAAGCCATCGCGGCGGCGGGTGCCGACGACGTCGTGCTGATCGCGGGCAAGGGCCACGAGCCCTATCAGGAGATCGCCGGCGTACAACATCCGTTCGACGACACCGCGGTGGCGCGCGACGCGCTCGGAGCCTGCGCATGAGGCCGCTTCATCTTTCGCAGATCGCCGCGATGACCGCCGGCCGCGTGGTCGGCGACGACATCGTCGTCGATCGCGTGCTCACCGACACGCGCGCGCTGGCGGCTGTCGCGCCCGCGGTGCGCGCATCGAGCCTGTTCGTCGCCCTGAAGGGCGAGCGCTTCGACGGCCACGACCATCTCATCGCCGCAGCCGACGCCGGCATCGGCGCCGCGCTGGTCTCGCGTGTCGACGGCACGATGCCGCAGGTGCAGGTCGCGGACACGCAACTCGCCCTCGCCGATCTCGCGCGTGGGCTGCAGGCGTCGCGCAAGGCAAAGGTCATCGCAATCACCGGCAGCAACGGCAAGACCAGCGTCAAGACGCTCGCGCTCGCGATCTTCGAGCAGGCCGGTCGCACATATGCGAACCCCGGCAACCGCAACAACGAGATCGGCCTGCCGCTCGCGGTGATCGACGCGCCGGAAGACGCGGAGTTCGCCGTCTACGAAATGGGCGCCGGTGCGCCGGGCGATATCGCGTACCTCACGGCGATCGCACGGCCCGATGTCTCGATCGTCAACAACATCGCGGCCGCGCACCTGGAGCGCATGGGCTCGCTGGAAGGCGTGGCGGATACCAAGGCCGCGATCTACGACGCACTTCCCGCAGGCGGCGTCGCCGTGATCAATGCTGACGACGCGTTCGCGGCGTACTTCGCCGAACGCGCGACCGGCCGCCGCCACATCCGCTTCGGGCTGGATGCGCCGGCCGACGTGACCGCGCGCGACGTCCAGCTTGGCGAAGACGGCTCGACGTTCACCATCGTCACGCCGGAAGGCGCGGCGCCCGTTGCGCTGGCGATGCCGGGCCGCCACAACGTCCGCAATGCGCTCGCGGCGGCCTCGCTGGCGATTGGTGCGGGCGTGCCGCTGTCGGTCATCGCGCGCGGCCTCGGCGCAGCGCGGCCCGTCGCCGGTCGGCTG
>NZ_VTRV01000192.1 GCF_008274655.1 Cognatilysobacter lacus
CCCTCGCGCGGCCCCGGCGGTGCGGGTCGCGGTGGACCCAAGCCCGGCGGTCGCGGCCCACGCGGCTGATTAACAAGAACGGCCGCCCAGTGCGGCCGTTCTTCTTTTCGTGCATGCATGTGCTTCCCGTGCACGCCCGATCGCAGACGTGGCGGCGGGTGACGACTCGAAGCCGAGCATTGGCGGACCATCACTCACGTCGAACTCCGATCACCCGCGATGCCGCGACTGCAAACGTCCACGCCATCCGGGTCAATGCAGTACCGGCGGCGGCCTCGTGCGACGGCTGCCCTCGCCCGGCGGCTCCAGCAGCCGGCGCAGCGCAGCCTCGTCGGCGATTTCCACGTCGCGGCACGACACGCGGATCAGCCCGGCGCTGTCCAGGCGCGTCATCGACCGCGCGACGCTTTCCGATGCCATGTCGAGGAAGCTTCCGATGTCCGCGCGAGTCATCCGCAACACGATGCGGCGCGGACTGAACCCCATGCTTTCCAGACGGGCCGCATGATCGAGCAGGAACTGTGCGACGCGCTGTTCGGCATCGAGGGTGTGCAACGCGAGCATCCACGTCCAGTCGCGCTCGCGGGCTTCGGCCATCGCGGCTGCGACGTGCGGCAGCAGCGCTCGCGTCGGGTCCAGCAGCTCCGCGCGCGGCAATTCGATGACATCGGCGATGTCGAGCGCCATGACGTCGGCGACGTAACGGGGCGCATGCAGGCACTCGACGCCCAGCACGTCGCCCCTCAGCGGGAACCCGGTGACGCGCTCGCGGCCGTGGGCATCCAGCACGGTGCAGCGGAATAATCCGGCGTGGACCAGGAACGCAGCCCTGGCCGGCTGACCCGCGCGGTAGAGCATGTGCTTGCGCCGGATGCGCCGGTGCACGAGCCGGTCGAGTTGGCCGACCTCGGCAATGGCGGCCGGGCGCGGCGCGTACTCCGGTCGTGCGTCAGGCGGGTGGGAGAAAACGGCGGACATGGACACCTCGATGCCCACTGTAATCGGCGCGCGCGCGCCGCCCCGTTTCGCCGCGTTGCAGTGTGTAACGCCGCGTAACAGGCGCCCCATTACTGATACGCGTCAACTTCCAGTCGGGCGTGCATGGCAGGCTGGCTACGTCGGAATGAGAGGCACCGGAAACGGGCAGGACCGGCACCGGGTTCAAGCCTTCGGGCTTGGGTTCGCGAGTCGGGCCACGCGACGTTGCCGCGGCCACGGACGAGCGTGGCTCACGCACGCCCGGCCCGGTACCGATCGTGTCGTCGCGTCGGATCGCGCAGCAAACCTGCTGGATCCACAGTCGGCGCGGTCGAACTCCCCTGGCAGCGCCAGCGGGGCTATCGGGCAGGCAGGCCTCGGCGACGGAACGCCGGGATCGTGTCCAACACGACCCGCGTGCCTGACCGGCCGTCGTGGCGACCTCGCCCGCCGATGACCTCTCTTCCGGCACCTCTTCCCTCCCATCCCGGGCCACGTCGATGGCACGCACGCTTGTCGCCTACTACTCACGCACCGGCCATACGCGCGACGTCGCCGGGGAGATCGCCAGCATCATCGGCACCGACGTCGACATCGAGGAGATCCTCGAAGAGAGCGATCGCCCCGGTGCACTCGGCTGGATACGCTGCGCATTCGAGGCGATGTTCCGGCTGCGGCCCGCGCTCCGAGCCGGCCGCGATGTCCACGGGTACGACGTAGTGTTCGTCGGTGGACCCATCTGGATGGGCCGCCTGGCTCCGGCGGTTCGCGCCTTTGTCGAACAGCACATCGGGCGCGAAACACGCGTCGCGTATTTCGCCACGCAGGAGGGCGCACCGACGGATGCGGCCTGGCACGATCTCGAGGCGCTCTCACCCGCACGACCGGTCGCGTGTCACTCGATCCGCAATGGCGCGGTCCCGCAGGCGGTACGGCGCGCGGAGCTGGAGCGTTTCGTCGCGCGCGCGCAGCGCGGACAGCCCGCCACGGCGGATGAGCGGGCCACGAGTGCTTCGTCGTCCCGCCACGCGCACGGATAGATGCACGGATAGATCGCTAGCGGCGGCGCGACGTGTCGATTAGTCGGCGTGGGCGGGTACGTTTCCTGGCGGGATAACCGGCGGCGCTGCGCGGCTGCCCGTGGCGGTGCGCTGGCTTGCACGGCACTTCGTCGTGTCGAAGCTGAAGCTGCATTCGTAGTGGTAGCGGCGACCCTCGGTGACCCTTTCTCTCGTGTTCCGTATGGCGCCAGGTTTCATGCGGGGCCACGTTTCACGTTTTGTCACCCTGGGTTCTCTCGCCCCGCCGTGGTTTCGCGCGCCGTCGGCGTCACCGGGCCGAGGCGCGCCTGCGCACTCGTGCTTCGCAAATTAAGGTGCCGTTCCTACGATGTCGTCGCGCAGTTCCTGCACGCCGCGGCGCAATGCATCGTGTCGCGATGCGTTGCACTCAGTTCCCCCGAACGAGCGGCGCGTTCGCGTAGTCCGAGTGCCGACATGCGAGATGGCACAGGTGGGCACGCGCATCCGACCCCGCCCGCCAGGCTAGACCAGCGGGCGACTCCAGTGACCGTCGTGCAATCCGCTGCTGCACGGACCGCCGGCCCCGACCGACCGGCCGAGGGCACGCACGCAAGTGCGATGCCCAGCAAGGCGGCGGCGCCGCGATGGCGCACGGCGGTATCGTCAGCTCACGCGCAGGTGCTTCGCCCGGGCCCCGTCGGCCTTCGGAAGCGTAAGCGTCAGCACGCCATGCTCGAAGGTGGCGCTGGCGCGCGCGGCATCGATTTCCGACGCGAAAGTGTAGGAGCGGAAGCACTCGCCGACGGTGCGTTCCTTCTGGAGACGCTTGCCTGCGGTGTCGCTGGTGCGATCGCCAAACTGCGCCTGCACGGTCACCGAATTGCCGGCAACGGCGACGTCGATGTCGCTCTTGCGCACGCCCGGAAGGTCCACGTCGACGAGGTATCGCGTGTCATCCTCGAGGACGTCGCTGCGCATTTCGAGTTCGGCGATGTCGCGTTCGAAGCGGCGCGAGAGCGGCGCGAACATGCGGTCGATGTCGTCCTCGAACGGACGGAAGAGACGCTGCACTGGAGTCATGGAAGTGGTGGCCATCGAAAGATCTCCGCGAATGGAAAACATGTGCGGGACAGCGTGGCGGCACGCGCGCCGCGAGTGCTGACCTGCGTCAACTTTCGCGTCTGGATGCGGGCCCACGGACGCGACGCGCTGCACGGCCGCTACATGGGGCGTCCGTCGCTGCTGCGCTCAGTGCGGCGGCGTGTGTCGCCGCGCCGATTCCGTCGCATCCGCCTGGACTTGCGGCGCGGCCGTGTCGGGCATGTACTGCAGGAACCAGTCGAGCGCGTGGTCCGCGGCGCGTGCGAGCGCGCCGTGCTCCTCGAACAGGTGCGTTGCACCGGGTATGACGTCCAGCCGTGCGCGCGCGCCGAGCAGGCGCGCGGACGCCTCGTTGAGCGCGAGTACGTCGCGGTCTTCGCCGCCCACGATCAGCAGCGTGGGGACCCGCACGCGCTGGAGGACCGATTCGCCTGCGAGGTCGGGCCGGCCGCCGCGCGACACGACCGCGACTACCTCGTGCCGTCCGCTGGCCGCGGCCGTCAAAGCGACCGCACTGCCGGTGCTGGCACCGAACAGCGCGAGCGGCAGACGCGCGAGGTCATGCTGCGTCGCAACCCAGTCGAGCGCATGCGTGAGCCGTGCGACGAGCCGCGGGATATCGAAGCGGGCGTCGCGCCTCACGTCCTCGAATTCCGTCAGCAGGTCGAACAGCAAGGTCGCGAAACCCGCGCGATTCATCACCTGCGCGACCTGGCGATTGCGCGGGCTGAGGCGGCTGCTGCCACTGCCGTGGACGAATACGATCAGCCCGCGCGGCTCGGTGGGCAACGTCAATTCGCCCGGCAAAGTCACCGTGCCTGCCGGAATCTGCACGCCACGCGAGACGGCCGGCCGCGCGCTGCCGGCCTGCAGCGCCTTCATCACCTCGGCGTCCTCGACGGGCGGGAACTGCGCGTAGTGCGCACCCACGTAGCCGAACGGCTGCGGCACCGAGAGACACACGACTTCGTCGGCGACGTCGCCCGCCCGCCGCACTCCTTCAGCCGAGGCGACCGGC
>NZ_VTRV01000193.1 GCF_008274655.1 Cognatilysobacter lacus
CGCGCCGGTGCGTCGCCAGCGCGAGGGTGGCGTCGCCCGCGCCGTTGCGAAGGCCGAGCGGGACCGAATCGCCGTCGTCGAAATCCACGCCGATTCCCGATCGCGGGCGCCCGTCCTGCGCACGCGCGAGCACGCGCAGCTGCAGCAGCTCGCCAGCCGGCACCGGCTCCGCGTCGACGGCGGTGACCGCGAGCCCGCTGAGTTGCAGTTGCGCCGAGACCAGGCTCGCAATCGCCGCACCCGCGAGCAGGAATGCCATCAGCAGGGCGGGATTGTTGTTGTAGTTCAGCGCGCCGAGTGACATCGCGGCCAGCAGCGCTGCGAAGAACAGCCCGAAGCGAGTGGGCAATACGTAGATGCGGCGCCGGTCGAAATGCACGGGCAGCGGTTCCGGTCGGCGCGGGCGCGCCAGCGCGAGCAGACGCCGACGTAGGCCGCGCCGCTGCTTCATCAGTCGACGGGGACCGAATGCAGGATGGATTTCGCAACGGCGGCGTCGCCGCCAGCGTCGGCGTCGGTCACCAGCCGATGCGCGGCCACGTGCGGGAACAGTGCCTGCACGTCTTCCGGCACGACATGGCCGCGTCCGAGCAGCAGCGCATGCGCGCGGCTCGCGCGCAGGAGCGCGAGCCCGGCGCGGGGCGAAAGGCCGACGCGAATTCCCGGATGCCGGCGGCTGCGAGCGAGCAGCGATTGCACGTATGCCACCAGTGCTTCGCTCGTATGCACGCGCGTCACCGCATCGCGGACCGCGTCGAACTCGCCGCCAGCGAAGCACGGCTGCACGGAGGCGATCATCGTGCGGCGGTCGGTGCCCGCCAGCAGTTCACGCTCGGCGTCTTCGCCCGGATAACCCAGCGACAACCGCAGCAGGAAGCGATCCAGCTGCGAGTCCGGCAGCGGGTAGGTGCCTGCCAGGTCGACCGGGTTCTGCGTGGCGATCACGAAGAACGGCGAGGGCAGCGGACGCGTGGTGCCGTCGACCGTCACCTGGTGCTCCGCCATCGCTTCGAGCAAGGCGCTCTGCGTGCGCGGCGGCGCGCGGTTGATCTCGTCGGCGAGAAGAACCTGCGTGAACACCGGCCCGGCGTGGAATTCGAACATCTGCCGGGCCGCGTCGAACACGGACACGCCCAGGATGTCGGCGGGCAGCAGATCGGAGGTGAACTGCACGCGCTGGAACTTCAGGCCGACCGTGGCGGCAAGCGCGTGCGCGAGCGTTGTCTTGCCGAGGCCCGGGAGATCCTCGATGAGGATATGCCCGTCGGCCAGTAGCGCCACGAACGCGAGCCGCACCTCGTGCGACTTGCCGAGGATCAGCGAATTGACCTGCGTCTGCGCGCGGTCAAGGGCGTCGCGAAGGGGTTGCGATAGCATGCTCGCCGCCGTGCCTAGGGCCATGTCGTCTCCGAGCTTACGGAGTCCAGACGGCTTTGGATGCCGCATCCCGAGTGTAACGAGGTCGCATGAGTATTCAGTCGGAGCCCGGGGCGGCGCGCGTGCGTCGCCTGTTCTGGGCGCTGTGGTCTGTCGTGCTGGCCGTGAAGATCGCGGTCGCGGCGCGCTTGCCGCTGTTCGTCGACGAAGCGTTCTACTGGCAGGAGGGTCAGCACCCGGCTGCTGCGTATTCCGACCTTCCGGGCCTCACCGCCTGGCTCGCGCGCCTGGGCGTGGAGCTCGGCGGACAGCACCTGCTGGCGCTGCGGTTGCCGTTCCTGGCGGTCGCCGCCTTGATCCCCCTGATGGTCGTGCGCATCACGCGACGTACGTTCGGTGATCGCGATGCATGGGTCGCCGGCAGCTTTGCGCTGCTGCTTCCGCTTGCCGGCACGCTCGGCATTCTTGCGGTGCCCGACGCGATGCTCGCGCTCGCCACGCTGCTCTGCATGGATGCAGGCGCGTGCCTGCTGCGTCGCATCGACGCCAGCCATGCTCTCGAGCTCGCGCTCGGGCTCGCGCTCGGTGCGCTCAGCCACTACCGCTTCATCGCCGTGATCGGCGTGGGCTTCCTCACGCTGCTGCTGACCGTCGAAGGCCGCCGCGCGTTGAAGGACGCGCGCGTACTGATCGCGATCGCGCTCGGCGCGGCCGCGTGGTCGCCGCTGGTCTGGTGGAACTACGACAACGCCGACGCCGGGCTGCGCTTCCAGCTGGTGGATCGCCACCCGTGGGCATTCCATTCGAGCGGCCTGTGGTTCATCGCGATCCAGGCGCTGCTGGTCACGCCCGTGTTGTTCGTGGCGCTGATCGGCGCAGGGCGCGCGGGAGTGCGCAGCCCGCGGATCGGAGCGCGCTGGTTCGCGATGCTCGGGCTGCTGGTGATCAGCGGTTTCTTCGTGCTCGGATTCTTTGCCGACACCGAGCGCGTGAGTTTCCATTGGCCGCTCCCGGGTTACCTCGCACTGCTGCCGTTGCTGCCGCGCCTGCTCGCCGGCTGGGCGCCTTGGCTGCGTCGCGCGACGGCGGCGGTCGCCGGCGTGGGTTTGCTGGTCGTGCTGGGTTACTACGTCGCCGTGTCGATGCCCGATGTGCGTGCGCGAAGTGCCGCCGAAAAGTGGTACCCGGGCAACTTCGCGGGATGGGACGAAGCTGCCGATGCGGTGCGTGACGAGCTTCGGGCCATGCCGCCCGGCACGCGCGTGGTCGCCGACAACTTCAAGCTTGGCGCCGAACTCGGGTTCGCGCTGGACGATCCCGACATCGTCGTGCTCGACCACCCGCTCAACCGCAAGCACGGCCGCGCGCCGCAGCTGCACCTGTGGGGGCTCGACCAGGATCCACGCGCGATGCTGGCGAAGGGCCCCGTACTGCTTGCGGTCGGCGTCAGCGAGGTGGAGTTCAAGAACGTCCATCGCCGCAATCTCGAACTCTGCCAGCGCGTCGGGCCGCTCCCGGCCGCGCGCGTCCTCAATGTCGACCACGGCCAGCAGCGCATCGCGCTGTTCCGCCTCGACCGCCCGTCGTCCGGCGCATGCACGGCGCCGGCAATCGCGTGGTTCGATCGGCCGTCGATCGGCGAGCATGTGCGCGATCGCATCGATGTGAGGGGCTGGGCGTTCCGACAGGGCGTGGGTCTTTCGCGCGTCGAAGCGACGTTCGACGGCCGCGTGGTGGGCGAGATGCGCTACGGGCTCCCGTACCCGGGGCTCGACAAATCGTGGCCCGGGCTCGTCGATCCGAACGCGCCGCGGCTGGGCTTCGCGGGCAGCGTCGACGTCCGCGGTGTCGGGGCGGGCAGGCACTGGCTCGGCCTCCGCCTCCACGGTCGCGACGGCGCAGTCGAATCGTGGCCCGAAGTTCCCGTCGTGGTCGAGCGCTGACGCTCAGGGCAGCGCGAAACCGGCGACGCGCAGCAGTCGCGCCGTCCCGATCAGGGGCAAGCCGACGAGCGCGGTGGGGTCCTGCGTTTCGATCGCGTCGAACAGCGCGATGCCCAGGCCCTCCGATTTGAAACTGCCGGCGCAGTCGAGCGGCCTCTCCGCCTCCACGTAGCGCGCGATCTCGGCCGATGTCAGTTCGCGGAAGCGCACGACCGTGCGGTCCACGTGCAGGCCGACTTCGCGCTCGCCGCGCATCACGGAGACCGCCGTGAGGAAGGTGACCTCGCGTCCCGACATCGCGGCAAGTTGCGCGCAGGCGAGTTCGGGCGTCCCCGGCTTGCCGAGCACGCGGCCGTCGAACTCGGCGAGCTGGTCGGAACCGAGCACGCAGGCCGCGGGCCGCATCCGGCCTACGGCCGCGGCCTTGGCCCGGGCGAGTCGCACGACCAGGTCACTCGGGGCCTCGTCGGCCAGCGCGGCTTCGTCGACGCCCGGTGCCACGCAGTCGAACTCTAGGCCCAGGCGAGACAGCAATTCGCGGCGATAGCGTGATGTCGACGCGAGGAGCAGCGTCACGTCAGTCACGCGGAAGCCTCGCTTCCTCGATGCGGATCAGTTCCTGGTCGATGCGATGGCGAGCCAGCACGATGGCGTCGCGAACCTCGGCCAGCTGTACGGCCGTGGCGCCGTCGCCGTGGTCGCGCAGCCAAAGCCGCTGGCGCAGCATCTCGCGCATGGCGTCGCCGACCGGGTTGGGCCCGCCATCGCCGGCCACGGCCTCGATTTCGGCGCGTGCGATGCGCAG
>NZ_VTRV01000194.1 GCF_008274655.1 Cognatilysobacter lacus
GTCCGCCGCGGTCGCGCCAGTGTCGGCGCCGACATCCGCGGCCGGCGAGGGCATCTCGACCCCCGCGAACGCGGCCGCGATCTCGTCGGCGGACATCCGCCGCTCGGGCTCGTTCGGCTTCGTGCGGCGCAGGAAACTCAGCATCGGCAGGCGTCGGGAAATGGGGGAAAATGAGCGCGACATGCTAGCACCGGCCCTCTTGGACACCCGATGAACGCACCCGCGGGAAAGATCCGCCTGATCGGTGGGCGCTGGCGCGGCACGCGTCTGGACGTGCCGTCCGCCCCCGGCCTGAGACCCACGGCGGACCGGGTGCGCGAAACGCTGTTCAACTGGCTGATGCCGTATCTGCCGGGGTCGCGCGTTCTCGATCTGTTCGCCGGGACGGGCGCCCTCGGGCTTGAATCCCTCTCGCGCGGGGCGGCGATGGCGGTGCTGATCGAGCGCGATGCCGCGCTCGCAGCAGCGCTGCGGTCGACGCTGGGCCGGCTGGAAGGCGGCGCGCGTGGCAGCGTGATTCACGGCGATGCGCTCGCATGGCTTGTCCGAGAGACCGCGACGTTCGACATCGCGTTCGTCGATCCGCCGTTCGCAGGCGATCTTTGGCCGCGCGTATGGCCCGCGCTTTCCGCGCGTCTCGCGCCGGGCGCACTGGTCCACGTCGAATGTCCTGTCGACGTCGACCCGCGGGTGCCGACGGGCTGGCGTCCCCACCGCGAGGGCCGTACGCGCGAGGTCCGGCACATGCTGTATCGCGTGCCGGCACCGCCCACGGCCGCTGCTACACTCGATCCCGATCCGGCGGCCGGGGTGCCGTCGTCCTGATACGAGAGCCCATGAGCGCGGCCCGCAACCGCACCGCCGTCTATCCCGGCACCTTCGACCCGATCACGAATGGCCACGTCGACCTCGTCGACCGCGCCGCGCCGTTGTTCGAACGCCTCGTGATCGGCGTGGCGGAGAGCCCCTCGAAAGGGCCGGCGATGCCGCTGGCGCAGCGCGTTGAACTCGCGCAGGAAGCGCTCGGCCACCATGCGAACGTCGAGGTTCGCGGTTTCAATTCGCTGCTCGCCAATTTCGTGCGAGAGGTCGGCGGCGGCGTGCTGCTGCGCGGCTTGCGCGCTGTCTCGGACTTCGAATACGAGTTCCAGCTGGCGAGCATGAATCGCCACCTGATCCCCGAAGCCGAAACGTTGTTCCTGACCCCGGCCGAGCAATACGGCTTCATTTCATCATCGCTGGTACGCGAGATCGCCCGCCTCGGCGGGGACGTCTCCGGCTTCGTGCCGCCGGCGGTGGCCTCCGCGCTGCAGGCCCAATTGGCGGCGCACCTGACGTCACAACCCCGAGGAATTCCATGAAGAACACCCATCGCCCGTTCCTGCTTCTGCTGCTCGCCGTCCTCGCGCTTCCCGTGCTGTCCGGCTGCAAGAAGGAAGAAGTGACGACGACCAAGGCCGAAGGCCCGGCGGTCGCCAAGCCCGCTACCGCGGCGGACGAGGCGGGCTGGAATGCCTACGTCACCGACCAGGTGAAGCGTCACCTGGAAGGTGCCACCAGCGTGTTCGCCTATACGCTGCCGGCGCCGGACTCCAAGGATTTCGCCGGTGACTTCCAGCGCCAGGTGGACAAGGCGAAGGAAGACGTCGCGCGTGGCGGCGTCGACGGAACGCTGCTTGCGTTCGGGTCCGCCAACTCGGCGAAGACCGCCGACATGATCGTGGCCGCCTTCGACAAGGCCGGCACGGACACCATGAAGGGCGTGCGCGTCCTGTTCATCGGTGACGCAGCCGACAAGGACCGTGCCGAAGCCGCGGTGAAGCCGTCCGGCGCGAAGTTCGAGTTCGCCGAAGCGAAGTAAGCGGCACCGGCGCGGCCCCGGCCGCGCTCGAGACACAACGGCCGGCCCTGCGCCGGCCGTTGCATTTGCAGCGGCATCGCGATCGTTCCATGCACGTCCGCGCAGCGTGGCGATCGCGTCAGCGCGCGTGCTGGCAGTGGATGCGACAATCGACGCCTGCCCTGGAACACGCGATGGCCCTGCGCATCACCGACCTCTGCGTCAACTGCGACGTCTGCGAGCCCGCCTGTCCCAACCAGGCGATCTCCCAGGGCGAGGTCATCTACGTGATCGATCCCGCGCGCTGCACCGAATGTGTCGGCCATTTCGACGAGCCGCAGTGCATCGTGGTCTGCCCGGTCGAATGCATCGACCTGGACCCTGCCCAACCCGAGAGCCGTGACGCGCTGCTGGCGAAAGCCATCGCGCTGGCCGGCGGCACGCTGGAGCACCTGTGATGCGACCCACCCTGCGCCACCCCCTCGTGCGCATCCTGTCGGTCGCGCTGCTGTCCTTCGTGAGCGCGCTCCCGGTACCCGCCAGGACGCCGCAGCCCGCGCAAGCGCACAGCGCCGCCGCGCATCCACCGGGTGCGGCAGTCGCCACCGCCCATGCGCTGGCGACGGACGCGGGCCTCGACATGATCCGCAGGGGCGGCAATGCCTTCGATGCGGCGGTCGCGGTGTCTGGCGTCCTGTCCGTGGTCGAGCCGATCAGTTCGGGGATCGGCGGCGGCGGCTTCTTCCTGTTGCACGACGCGAGGAGCGGTCGCGACGTGTTCGTCGACGCGCGCGAGGTGGCGCCTGCATCGGCGACGCCCCAGGCGTTCCTGGATGCCAATGGCGCGCTGGATCGAAACAGGTCCGAAAATGGCCCGTGGTCCGCGGGCATCCCGGGGCTGCCTGCTGCGCTTGTCCACATTGCGCAGAAGTACGGCCGCCTGCCGCTGAGGACGTCGCTGGCGCCCGCGATCCGCATCGCTCGCGACGGCTTCCCGGTGTATGCGCGGCTCGAGAACGGCTACGCGAGCCGTCGCGCGGTGATGGAGCGCTACCGCGGCACGCGCGCCGTCTTCCTCGCCGACGGCGACCCGCCGAAGCAGGGCGAAGTGCTGCGGCAGCCCGAGCTCGCGCACACGCTGGAGCTCATCGCGGCGCGCGGTCGCGACGGCTTCTACACGGGCGAGACCGCGACGAAGATCCTCGCCGCAGTGAAGGAAGAGGGCGGGCAGTGGACGCCGCAGGAGCTGGCCGGCTATCGCGTCCGCGAGCGCGAGCCGCTGCGCTTCGACTATCACGGCTGGCATGTCACCACGTCGCCGCCACCGTCGTCGGGCGGCGTCGCGCTGGCGGAGATCCTGAACATCGCCTCCGGCTGGGACCTCGCCAAGCTCGACACGGCGCATCGCACGCACATCCTCACCGAGGCGATGCGACGCGCCTACCGCGACCGCACGATCTATCTCGGTGATCCGGACTTCGTCAAAGTCCCGATTGCACGCCTGATGTCGCGTGATTACGCGGCCGGCCTGCGCGCCACGATCCATCCCGACAAGGCCACGCCCAGCGACCTTCTGCCGGGTCAGCCGGCGCCGCTCGAAGACGACGAGACCACGCATTTTTCGATCATGGATGCGCAGGGAAACCTCGTCTCGGCAACGCAGACGGTAAACCTGCTGTACGGGTCCGGCATGGTGGCGCCGGGCACCGGTGTCCTGCTCAACAACGAGATGGACGACTTCGCGCTGAAGCCCGGTACCGCGAACGCCTTCGGCGTAATGGGCTTCGACGCCAACGCGCCGAAGCCGGGCAAGCGCATGCTCAGCTCGATGTCGCCGACGTTCATGGAATCGAAGGACAAGCTCGCTGTTCTCGGCGCGCCCGGCGGCAGCCGCATCATCACCGAGGTACTGACGGGCATTCTCGGCTACGACGCCGGACTGACGGCGCAACAGGTCGCGGCATTGCCACGCGTCCATCACCAGTGGCTGCCGGACGTGATTTCGGCGGAACCGGGTGCGCTGGACGCCGCGACGGTGCAGGCGCTCGAGGCGATGGGCCATCGCGTCAATGCGGCGGAGCCGCCGTGGGGCAACCTGCAGACCGTGGCATGGGACAAGCGCACCGGAACGATCGAAGGCGGCAGCGATCCGCGCAATCCGATGGGCAAGGCCGCCACGCTGCCGGCGCCACGCGAAAAGAAGTGACCGGCGGCACCCGCGGGCGGCCTGCTGGCGCCTGATGCGTCGCGAGGCGCAGCGGCGCAGCG
>NZ_VTRV01000195.1 GCF_008274655.1 Cognatilysobacter lacus
CCATTCAAGCGCCGGACTGCTTCCCGGTGTGGGCGCTAACACCTGAGTTAAGCCGCGCCGCGAAGCGGCGTCGGCTTGGACGAATTGTTAGGCCCCAAGCTAGTAGCGACTCGCATGGGCGTACCTGAACACGTATGGGTACATGAGGGGCCAGAAGAAGAGTATGGCAATGAGCCACTTGATCTGGCGGTTGTCATACGCCTTCAGTGCAGCTGCCGCAACTGTTGCCAGGCTAAGGGCAAGCCAAGCATAGGCAAACAGCTGACCGACACCAGACTCAAAGATCGAGGCCGAACCGCTCACGGCTTGGATCACCGCACCTAGCCCGGTTGCTGCGAGTTGCCACACTGCGAGCCGCTTAGTGACTGCCAATGGGGCCTAACACCTGAGTTAAGCCGCGGCGCGAAGCGGCGTCGGCTTGGACGAATTGTTAGGCCCCAAGCGAGCTTTACCTGCCGCCAAGCGCCTGAACTGCTGGAAAGAATACGGCTATTGCGATCGCGGCAGCGAACACGCCAACGAACGCTGCAAGGTAGATAAACACCGCTCGCCGGCCGCCTGGATGAGGAGACCACCCGCCGGGCAGATCGTCATCGAGCGTGACGAGGAACCCGACTAAGCCAATGACGATCAGCCCAATGACGGTAAAAATGTACGGAATGCGCCACAGCAACGATGCAGCAAAGGTGCACGCCGCGAAGATGGCGGCCGTGAGCCCAACTCTACGTGCGAGGTCGCTCACCATTGGGGCCTAACACCTGAGTTAAGCCGCGCCGCGAAGCGGCGTCGGCTTGGACGAATTGTTAGGGCGCAGCGCTAGTACTTGGCGAGCTGCGCCCTGCGAAGTGGTAGGTAGTAAGGATAAATGCGGAATGGCTATTAGCGTGCGCGTGGATGAATTGCGCCGCGGCAAGGTTGTTCGCGGCGGCTTGCGGCTGCGACACAGGCTGGTCGAGGCCATCCCAGATGCAGTCTCCGCGGGCTTCGAAGTTGGGGGCAGACCAGATGCCGCCCTCGACACGTGCAACGACGATTCCGCGGGAAGCCGCTTGCTCGCACGCGCTAGCCGCTGCGGCGGGAGACAACCGCATGACCGCGTTTCCGTTGAGTGCGAAAAAGTCTTGGGGTGACTCGTACAAGCGGCTGCGATCTGTCATGTGCGCCCTAACACCAGAGTTGACCCGCGCCGCGAAGCGGCGTCGGGTTGAACGACTTGTTAGAGCCCACACGCCCGGATACAAGCCTGCTGCTCCACGGAGCCTAAGTGTTGCACGAAAGGCGATGCTCGCAATGGTGCGGCGAAGCCGGAAACAGACGAGCGCAACGACAACGGCCAAGATTCCTCAGTCATGCGCAATGGAGCCCCGAAACCTGACCGCAAGCTAGAACAACTCGTACGCGACGAAAACGTTCAAGCCCTGGACTGCTTCCCAGTGTGGGCGCTAACACCTGAGTTAAGCCGCGCCGCGAAGCGGCGTCGGCTTGGACGAATTGTTAGGGCGCATCTTGTCGGGCTGGAGTTGCCGAGACAATGCACAAGGACCCTGGCCATTGGCCGCCATGCCCTTTTACCGACCCGGTGAAGTAACCCACCAGTTCGGCACGCTGCCCATTCAGGCGATCGGGCAGCGGCGATGCCCAAATGCCCAGGCCCGGTGTGGGTTCACCTTCGGACGGCATCGCGCCGTAAATCGCAGAGTGCTCGAAGCCATTGAGGTAGAACGCTCTGACACGCACGAGCTTGAGTTCGTAGCGCGCCGGCGACTGCACCAGTTCCGAGATGGAGGTTGGCACGGGTACACCGACGGCCGCAGGACATTCTCCTGTGGCGATCGCTGAGCTCGATATCGACGTGGGAGGCTGGACGCAGGCAGCGAGCAGCGCGAGCCCGACTACGGGTGCGATCAATTTCCACATGCGCCCTAACACCTGAGTTAAGCCGCGCCGCGAAGCGGCGTCGGCTTGGACGAATTGTTAGGCCACTGGACCGGACAATCCGGCTGCAGCCACGAGACGCTTAGGCGCTTTGTTGCGCCAGGCAGCACGCACCAGATGCTCGACCATTTCTGGCTTGGCGAGCGAAAGGTTAACCCGAACGCCCAAGATCTTCTGGCCCCACGGCAGGGGCTCGACGGCTTTCGGATACATGGCCACGGCCAGCAAGCGCTCCTGCTCGTCCACGAACACGTGGATGTGTTCGTCGTCCGGCGGCACGGTGACGAAAATCTTCCCCTTGACCCGGAACGAGCCGTACTCGAAGTGCGGCACCTCGGTCACTTCCGGGAGAGCCAAGGCGACTGCACGAACGAACTCCACGTTCATTGCTGCTCCCTACAGTGGCCTAACACCTGAGTTAAGCCGCGCCGCGAAGCGGCGTCGGCTTGGACGAATTGTTAGCGATCACATGCCAGGATGTGGCCGGACAGGACCGCAGACGCTGCTGAGTTTGCCATGGGGAGAGCGGCCTCCGCGCGGGCCCGACATTGCAGGCGCCATGAGGTTTCACCGCGGACTTGAACCGACGTGGAGGGAACACCGTTACACCGCGGGCGATAAGCTGGCCGCGAGTTGTGGCCGCAAGCGAGAGGCAGTTGAGCCGCTTAGGGAGCCGCTAGCGCACTTCAACCAATGTGAGCGCTAACACCTGAGTTAAGCCGCGCCGCGAAGCGGCGTCGGCTTGGACGAATTGTTAGGGCTCACCCGAGATGCCACGGCATTTGAACTTTGCACTCAGGGCATGCCCAGATCCAGTAACGCATTTCCTGCTTCCCTGTTTTTACGAGGTGGACAGGAGTAACGCTCACTTCCACGCATCGCGGGCAGTATGGATCGGGATCGCCCGGCGCGATATACGCGCCATTGTTGCGTGCGAGCGTGCCTACAAAGGCCTGATGGCTCTTAAGTTCGGCGATGCGCTGGTTAGCGGCCTTCAGCTGATCTTGGAGTTCGACAATGCCGGTTTGGGCATCCAGCGCTTTGCCCTGAGCATCGAGAATCGCTGATTGCAGCTCGATCACCTTGCCTTGAACTTCCGACAAGCTCTTGAGCGCGAGTAGTCCTTGGGCGATGTCCTTCGCCGCCTTGAGCGAGGAGACTGCTGCCGAGATCGTGGAAATATCCATGTGAGCCCTAACACCTGAGTTAAGCCGCGCCGCGAAGCGGCGTCGGCTTGGACGAATTGTTAGGTGCGCTGCCGCACACCTGCGAACGTTGACCAATGCACGAGCCCGTATTGCTTAGCCATGTGGTGAAAATAGATGGGTGTGGCAACAACGCCGAACACACCGGCGCTAGCCGCGACCCAAGCCGCAAAGACGAACGGGACACGGTGATTGGGATAGACAAATGTGAGGAGCCACAGAAAGAACGCAAGGGCAGGATAGGCGACTGCCGCGAACAAGGCCAAGGCCAAGCCGCTCATGAAGGGCGGGGGTGGTATTTTCCAGCCGCGCGCCCACGCTAATTGCCACAGGTAGGGGGCGGCGGTGTTCGGATCGGCCCCGGACGCCGCCATGTACTGCCGGTAGAGACTCACGCGCCGCTGATGGTTCATAAGCGCACCTAACACCAGAGTTGACCCGCGCCGCGAAGCGGCGTCGGGTTGAACGACTTGTTAGAGCCCACACGCCCGGATAGGGGCTTGCTGCTCCGCGTGGCGAAAGTGTTGCACGAAAGACCGTGCTCGGAATGCGGCGGCGAAGCCGGAAGCTAACCAGCGCAACAACAACGGCCGGGATGCCGCATGCGGTTGGCTGCGAGTGCCAGCAGGTGCCTTGTTAGTGCAAAGCCAAGCCGCCGGAGGCGTGTCCCGTGAAACGAGCCGGAAGCCACGACAGTGCAGATGCAGAGAAACCATTCAAGCGCCGGAGTGTTTCCCGGTGTGGGCGCTAACACCTGAGTTAAGCCGCGCCGCGAAGCGGCGTCGGCTTGGACGAATTGTTAGGCC
>NZ_VTRV01000196.1 GCF_008274655.1 Cognatilysobacter lacus
CTCGGGCCCTCGCGTGGGGCCGGGGCTGCGTCGGCTACGCCGGTGTGCGGCGCCGCGACATCGGCGTCGCCCGCATGGGCGTCGGCCACGGTATCGGCGACCGGAGCACCGGATTCGGGCGTCGCCTGTTCGGCTGCCACGTCAGGCGCTTCGTTGGGCGGCGGCGCGGTAGCGACACGCGGAGACTCGCGCGTCGGCGCCGGCTGGCTCGCAGGTGCCTCCGCGATCTCGAGTAGATCGCTCTCGCTCAGCAATGCACTGCCGCAGCGCGGGCAGCGCTGGCTGGCTTCGCGGCCGGCGATCAGCGCAACCAGGAAGCCGCACTTGGGGCAGGGTTTGAACATGCGGCTATTGCACCATGCCGGCGCGCGTCGCCATCAGCGGCGACGACCGCAGACGCGCATCCAGCCGTCCATGCACGCCACGTCGATGTCCTCGAGCACGTCGGCATACGCGGCGATGACGTCGTCTTCCTGGCCGGCGAGGATCCCCGACATCGCGAGCTGGGCGCCCGGCGCGCACCGCGCCGCGATGGTCTCGCGCAATCCGATCAGCGCGGACGCAAGGATGTTGGCGACCACCACCGGATACGTCGCCACCGGTTCGTCCTGCGGCAGGAATACCTGCAGGCGATCGTCCACGCCGTTGCGCTGCGCATTGTCGAGCGTGGCGATGACGGCCTGCGGATCGTTGTCCACGCCGATCGCCGCGGCCGCACCGAGCTTGAGCGCGGCGAGCGCAAGGATCCCGGAGCCGCAACCGAAGTCCAGCACGGTCGCGCCTTCGAGCACGCCGGCCGTTGCGAGCGTATCGAGCCACTGAAGGCACAGTGCCGTCGTGGGGTGCGTGCCGCTGCCGAAGGCAAGGCCGGGGTCAAGCCGCACGACAGCGGCATCCGGCGCATCGGCGCCGTCCGGCAGTTCGTGGTTCCACGGCACGATCCAGGTGCGGGCGCCGAAATGCAGCGGCTCGTACTGGTCCATCCACGCGCGTTCCCAGTCCTGGTCCTCCACGTCGCGGAATTCCGCGCGCGACCAGTCGAGCGCTTCGTCCGCAGCGGAGAGTGCCTGCAGCAGCGGTTCGCGTGGCGTGCCGGCCTCGAACAGCGCGGTCAGCACCATCTCATGCCACAACGGCTGCTCGCCGACGCCCGGCTCGAAGATCGCCTGCTCGTCGGGCGCATCCGCGTGCGCGTCGACCAGCGTGACCGCCAGCGCGCCGACGTCCTCGAGCGCACGCTCGTAGCGCGGCTGCTGCGCCTCCGTGCACGCGAGCGAGAGCTCGAGGAACGGCATCGCTTACTTGCCGACCAGCTGCACGGCGTCGACGGCCTTGTAGCCGCGCGCCACGTTGTTCGCGAAGGTCAGCTTCACCGACTTCACCGGATACGGCGTCGCGTCGAACTTGCGCACGAACCACGTGCGCTGGCCGCGCGTTTCGGGCTTGGTGTCGCTGATGCCGCTCCACACGGTGTGGGCCGCGCCGTCCACGCCGATGAGTTCGACCTTGTTGATCGCGGCCACGGCGGTTTCGTCGAACACCGCACGCACGGCGGTGGCCGATACCGGCCGATCGTAGTCGAGCTGGATCCAGTCGAAGCCGATGTCCTGACGGTTGTTGGTCCAGCCGTTGCCGTTCACTGAACCGGTGGCCTGCCATGCCGTGCTGGAGTCATGCGAATCGGGCGGCAGCTTGTCGGCATCGCCGAACTGGGAGCTGGCTTTGGCCGACGTCGCCCACTGCGCGTCGGGATCGTTCATGTAGCCGTCTTCCATCGTCGCGAAGTCGAGCTTGCCCTGCGCTTCGGAGGTCGGCGTGCTCGGCTGCGCGTCCGCGGGCGGCGTTGCAGCCGGCGTAGGGGCCGGCGTCGCGGCCGGCGCTGGTGTCTGCGCCCCAGTGTCGGCATTGGCGGCCTCGTGCTTCTTGCAGCCGGCGAGCGCGACGAGCGTGATCAGCGAAGCGGTGGCAATTCCCTTGTGCATCTGTAACTCCCTGGTTGAAACGATGGTGTATTGAGTCGCGGCGATGCGATCGCGCGGTGGCGCCAGCGGAACGTGCGGTCAGGTAATCGAGATCGCCTTTTCCTTCTGTTCCTTCAGCCGCTTTTCGAGGTAGTGGATGTTCTGGCCGCCCTGCTGGAATCCGGCGTCCGACAGGATGCGCTGCTGCAGCGGAATGTTGGTCTTGATTCCGTCGACGACCATCTCGTTGAGCGCAACGCGCATGCGCGCGATGGCGATGTCACGCGTCGGGCCGTGCACGATGAGCTTGCCGATCATCGAGTCGTAGTTCGGCGGCACGCGATAGCCTTCGTAGATGTGGCTGTCGACGCGCACGCCGGGGCCGCCCGGTGCATGGAAATGCTGGATGAGGCCGGGGCACGGCATGAACGTCTCCGGATCCTCCGCATTGATGCGGCACTCGATCGCATGGCCTTCGAGGACGATGTCCTCCTGCTTCAGGCGCAGCTTCTGGCCCGCGGCGATGCGCAGTTGTTCCGTCACCAGGTCGATGCCGGTGACCAGCTCTGTCACCGGATGCTCGACCTGGATGCGCGTATTCATTTCGATGAAGTAGAAGCGTCCGTCCTCGAACAGGAATTCGAACGTGCCGGCGCCGCGGTAGCCGATGCGGATGCACGCCTCCACGCAGACCTTGCCGATCTGCGCACGCAGTTCCGGCGTGATGCCCGGCGCCGGCGCTTCCTCGACAACCTTCTGGTGGCGACGCTGCATGGAGCAGTCGCGCTCGCCGAGGTGGATCGCATGGCCCTGGCCGTCGGCGAGGACCTGGATCTCCACGTGGCGCGGATTCTCGAGGAACTTCTCCATGTAGACCATGTCGTTGCCGAACGCGGCCTTCGCTTCCTGCTTGGTGGTCTGGATAGCGGTGACAAGTGCGGCCTCGGTATGCACCACGCGCATGCCGCGACCGCCACCGCCGCCGGCGGCTTTGACGATCACCGGATAGCCGATATCGCGCGCGATCTTGACGTTTTCCGCCGGCTCGTCGCCGAGCGGGCCGCCGCTGCCGGGCACGCAGGGCACGCCCGCGGCCTTCATTGCGCGGATGGCTTCGACCTTGTCGCCCATCAGCCGGATCGTTTCGGCCTTCGGGCCGATGAAGATGAAACCACTCTGCTCGACGCGTTCGGCGAAATCGGCGTTCTCGCTGAGGAAGCCGTAGCCGGGATGGATCGCCTGCGCGTCGGTGACCTCGGCGGCGGCGATGATCTGCGCCATGTTGAGGTAGCTCTGCGCGCTCGGCGCCGGCCCGATGCAGACGGATTCGTCAGCCATCGCCACGTGCTTGAGGTTGCGGTCGACCGTGGAGTGCACGGCGACCGTGCGGATGCCAAGCGCGTGGCACGCGCGCAGGATGCGCAGCGCGATCTCGCCGCGGTTGGCGATGACGACTTTATCGAGCATGGGCGGATTCCATGAGGCGTGGTGTCAGCGGAGTCGGGCGCGTCGATCGCGCCCGCCGGCCCGCGGCGAGGCCGCGAGCCGCGCGGCTCATCCGATGACGAACAGCGGCTGGTCGAACTCGATCGGCTGGCCGCTCTCGACCAGGACCTTGAGCAGCGTCCCGGAGACGTCGGCCTCGATCGGATTGAACATCTTCATCGCCTCGATGATCGCCAGCGTCTCGCCGGCCTTGACCGGCTGGCCGACGGCCACGAACGGCGGCTTGTCCGGCGCAGGTGACGAATAGAACGTGCCGACCATGGGCGCGCGCATGACATGACCCGCCGGCAGGTCCCCGCCCGCCTTGGGCGCACCGCCGGAGGCGGCGTCCGTCGGCCCAGCCATCGGCATCGGCTGCGCGGCGGGCG
>NZ_VTRV01000197.1 GCF_008274655.1 Cognatilysobacter lacus
GCGCGGCCTCGCGATGAGCGAGGTTCTCGACGGGCTGCGTGCGGGCGACCGCGTCATTGCCGCGGGCGCGCTCGAGCCCGCGACGATGCCGAAGGACGGCGCGCGCGTGCGCGTCGAGGGTCAACCGTTGCCCGAGGCAAGCCGCGCGACGCGCCGCGAGCTGCCCGTCAAGTTCGATTGAGCATGTGGATCGAGACCACCATCGCGATGCGCTTCCTGCGACAGGGCCGCGGTCAAACGCTGCTGATACTGTTCGGAATCGCCGTGGGCGTCGCCGTCATCGTGTTCGTGACGGCGCTGATCTGGGGGCTGCAGGACAACATCGTCGCGCGGACGCTCGGTACGCAAGCGCATGTGCGGGTGCTGGCACCACGCCAGGCCAACCTGGTCGCGCGCGCGCCGCAAGGCACGCTGCAACTCCTGCTGGAGGATCGACGCGCCCAGGCGTTGCGGACTATCGATAACTGGCCGCAGGTGCGGGACGTGCTCGATCGGTTGCCGGGCGTCGCGGCGGTGTCGCCGGTCGTGTCGGGCCCCGCATTAGGCCGCCGCGGCGATGCCGTCGAATCCGTAGCGCTGATCGGCGTCGACCTGCCGCGCTACCTGCGCGTGATCCACCTCGACCAAAGCATGGTCGAGGGCCGGCTCGACGTCGGATCCGGCAACGCGGTGGTGGGCCGGCAGCTCGCCGATGACCTCGGGGTGCGCACCGGGGGCAAGCTGCGGCTCGATGCCGGCCGCGGGCGCGAGGCCGTCGTCAACGTTGCCGGTATCTTCGAACTCGGCGTGCGCGAGCTCGACGCGCGCTACGTGTATCTCGACCTGAAACAGGCGCAGTCGCTGCTTGCACTGCCGGGCGGCGTCACCGTGATCGACGTGACGGTCGATGACCTCTTCCACGCCGACCGCATCGCGGCACGCATCCACGGGCTGACCGGCCTGCGCGCGGAAAGCTGGATGGAAACCAATTCGCAGCTGGTGAACGCGCTGAGTTCGCAAAGCATGTCGACCCGCATGATCAGTTTCTTCGTCGCGATGTCGGTCGCGCTCGGCATCGCCAGCGTGCTGGCCGTGAGCGTGACGCAACGAACGCGCGAGATCGGCATCCTGCGCGCGATGGGCACGCGACGGCGCCAGATGCTGCAGGTGTTCCTCGTGCAGGGCGCGGTGCTGGGCATGGTGGGCTCGGCGTTCGGCGCGCTCGCCGGGTGGGGACTGGTCGGCGCGTTCAACACGTTCGGCCCGCGGCTGTTCTACATCCCGATGCCGGCGGCACTCGCGCCCGCCGCCATGGCGCTGGCAACCGTCGCAGGCGTGGTGGCGGCATCCGTGCCGGCGTCGCGCGCGTCGAAGCTCGACCCCGTCGAGGCCATCCGCCATGCCTGAGCCCAGCGAGGTGCTGCGGCTTGCCGGGCTGCGCAAGTCGTACAACGTGGGGCGGCCGAACGAAGTGGAAGTGCTGCACGGGCTCGACCTGCGCCTGGACCGCGCCGATTTCGCCGCGCTGGTCGGACCGTCCGGTTCGGGCAAGAGCACCCTGCTCAACCTCATCGGGCTGCTCGACTCGCCCGACGATGGCGAGCTCTTCCTGCTCGGCGATGCCACGCGGAACATGGACGACGAGGCGCGCACGGCGCTTCGCGGGCATCACATCGGTTTCGTCTTCCAGTTCCACCACCTGATCGGCGCGTTCACGGCGCTCGAGAACGTGCTGATGCCGCGGATGGTGGCCTCCGGGCGGCCGGACAGCGAAACCGTGGACTTCGCGCGCGGGCTGCTCGCCGACGTGGGCCTGGGCGAATTCGCGGACCGCTTGCCCGACCAGCTTTCGGGCGGGCAGCAGCAGCGCGTCGCCATCGCCCGAGCGCTCGTGACGCGCCCCGCACTGCTGCTCGCCGATGAACCGACGGGCAATCTCGATACGAAGACCGCGGCCGAAGTTTTCCAGCTGCTGCGCCGCTTCAACTCGCAGTACGGTTGCGCCGTGCTGGTCGTGACGCATGACTCGCGGCTGTCCGAAACGTGCGATCGCACGATCACGCTAGTGGATGGCAGCATCGTGGGCGATGAACGCCGCGCGCGCGATTGATTCGCACGGCTCGGCGCGCGGTCGGGACTCTGCGTGGCGGCCCGCCTCGGCGACGAACCTCGGCGAATTGCGGCGGTCGGCGAAGACTCGACGCGACTCGACCGCCGCGCCGGCGTCCGCCAACGCGCTTGAATCTGGTGCCCGGGGCGGGACTCGAACCCGCACGACATGGTCGGGGGATTTTAAGTCCCCTGCGTCTACCGGTTTCGCCACCCGGGCACGGCGACAGCTTACGGCGACAACGCAAACTCCGGAAAACAAAAACCCCGCATCGCTGCGGGGTCTTCGAAATGGAGGCCGAGGTCGGAATTGAACCGGCGTACGCGGATTTGCAGTCCGCTGCATAACCACTCTGCCACCCGGCCGGGAGGCGTCAGGCGCACCGAGAATGCGTGCCCCTGAAAAGACGAGACCCCGCGAGCGGGGTCTGGTCGGTCGGTTCCGATGCTTTGGCCCCGATGAAACTGGAGCGGGAAAAGGGACTCGAACCCTCGACCCCGACCTTGGCAAGGTCGTGCTCTACCAACTGAGCTATTCCCGCGGAACAGGCTGCGCATTCTACGTGTGCAGCCGGCGCTGTCAACACCTGAAGCGCTGTATGAACGCGCTCAGCCGATGTCGGTGCGCGCGTCGCGCGCGAGCACCGGCCATGCCGCGCGCAGGTAGGCCCACCCTGACCAGAGCGTCAGAAGCGCGGCCGCGGCGAGCATCCACTCACCGATGGAGAAGATCGGCAGCCCCAGCCACCGGTCCTGGTAGAGCAGGCACGTCAACGCCACCATCTGCACGATCGTCTTGAACTTGCCGATGCTCGCCACCTTCACGCGGGCCTGCTCCCCCAGCTCGGCCATCCACTCGCGGAGTGCTGAAACGGCGATCTCGCGGCCGATGATCACGGCGGCCCACAGCGCCATCCATCGCGTCGGGTGCACCTGAACGATGAGCAGCAGCGCGACCGCAACCATGAGTTTGTCGGCGACGGGGTCGAGGAATGCGCCGAACGCCGAGTACTGGTTGTATCGACGCGCGATCCAGCCGTCGAGCCAGTCGGTGATCGACGCGAAGGCGAAAACCGCGGCCGACGCGAACGGCGTCCACTTGTACGGCAGGTAGAAGACCACCACCAGCACGGGGATCATCACGATCCGCAGCAGCGTGAGGATGGTCGGAACGGTGATGCGCATGCCCTACTCCGCGCCCCCGGAGGGCGCCAGCCCGTGAAGGGTGTCATAGATCCGCTGTGCCAGCGCCGCATTCACGCCTTCGACGCGCGCAATTTCCTCGACGCCGGCGCCCTTGAGCCCGCCCAATCCACCGAAGTGCTTCAGCAGCGAGGCGCGACGCCGCGGCCCGATGCCGGCGATGTCCTCGAGGCGACTGGTCGCGCGCACCTTCTGGCGCTTGCCGCGATGCCCGGTGATCGCGAAACGGTGCGCTTCGTCACGCACCTGCTGCACGAGCTGGAGCGCCGGCGATTGCGCCCCGGGATGAACGCACCGACCGTCCGGCAACAGAAGGTCCTCGTCGCCGGGCCGGCGCTCCGGACCCTTGGCGACGCCGACGAGCTGCACGCCCTCGACGCCCAGCTCGTCCAGGACCGCCCTCGCCTGCGCGACCTGG
>NZ_VTRV01000198.1 GCF_008274655.1 Cognatilysobacter lacus
TTGAGCTACCTGTGGCGCCTAACACCTGAGTTAAGCCGCGCCGCGAAGCGGCGTCGGCTTGGACGAATTGTTAGGCCGCGGTGCGACGACACCACAAGCCATACGCGAGATACGACCAGAAGGCGATGACGGCCGCAAGCCACGCGAATGCGATACGGAAGCTGGTGGCAGCGATACCGAAGAAGGGCGCGGAGTTCAGCGGATGCTGTTCGCGCAACAACGGCCAACCCTCGACTTGCCAGAAGCTCAGATAGGTGTCCACACCGAAGGTCAGCGGCAGCAGCCAGCCGGCACTGAAGATGGCAATCAAAATTCTCACGAACAACGAACGATCCATAGCGGCCTAACACCTGAGTTAAGCCGCGCCGCGTCGCGGCGTCGGCTTGGACGAATTGTTAGGCCTCAGTGCCGCACTGCAGGGCGAGGCCGAGCTCTGGACATCGTAGCCTTTGTCGGAACTGACGTGTGGTGGCCGCTCGACGACCGCCACCGCGAACGGTCGCGACTTAGCTGCGCCAAAGCACTCCTTAGGGGAAACGCCGACCTGCACGAGGATGTTTATCGGCCGGCTCGCCACCCCCGTGTACTCGTAGACGCGTGAGATGCGAATTGTTCCGCTGAAGTTCTCTTGCTCTCCCGACGCAAACGCCGCAACCATTTGGCTTGAGAAATCTACGCGGGAGATAGCTGCCCGATACCGTGCGGGACCTAATGCGGTGGGCAACCAAGAGGCGTCCGCCTCCTGCCGCGTTTGGAGATAGCTGACAGACGCCATATCCGGCCCATTGGCGCCCGCAGCGACTTGGAGAGACGCAAGTTCGTGCTGGCTGCAGCCGGAGATCAGCACAGACCATCCCAGCACACAGACCGCGAGTAAACCTATTCGCATGCGTCGCAGTTTCCCATGAGGCCTAACACCTGAGTTAAGCCGCGCCGCGAAGCGGCGTCGGCTTGGACGAATTGTTAGGCCCTTGGCCCGGATGCATCAGTGGCGCCACCGCGCGAGCCAGGAAGCCAACATTTCGCGAATGCCACGGAGACAAGTATCAGACTCGCCGGCAAAAGGAGGAAGAGCCAGCGACCGACGGCGTAGCCAAGTTGCTCCGGGGTGTAGGTCTGCGGGAGGAACGATGCCATGGCAAAGGTGAGCAGACCCATCAGGGCCAGGAAGACGACGATTACCCAGATGACGAAAGCGAGCGCGCGCATACCTTTTTCCTAGGGCCTAACACCTGAGTTAAGCCGCGCCGCGAAGCGGCGTCGGCTTGGACGAATTGTTAGAGACCACGCGCCGGGATGTTGGCTCGCTGCTCCACGTGCCCGGATTCTGGCACGAAGAGCGCGACCCGCGAGACAGTCGGAGTGGGGCGCCGCAGGCGCGCCGAAAGGCGAGGACGGCGCCGGCGCCGGACCGAATGTGGACGGCAAGTTGGCGCCGCTGCTTTGTTTGCGGCGCTGACCTGGAAACTCGCTGCGGCGCGAGCTTGCAGCCGTGAACCTGCGTGCAGATGCCGCCGCGAGCTACGAAACCCGAAGAGCGATTAGCCCGACAACCGCACTGCACCCCGGCGTGGGCGCTAACACCTGAGTTAAGCCGCGCCGCGAAGCGGCGTCGGCTTGGACGAATTGTTAGATGGCGCTCATTGCAGTTGCAAGAAGGAGAAGTCGATCTGATCAGTTGCCAGCTTGCCGAGTTCCACTACGTATTCCTCGTAGACGGCCGGCATTGCGAAATGAGCGAACTCGACTCTGGGCATTATCAGCTTTGCAAGGTCGTCCTTGGAGGCTCCGAGCCGATCAATCAGGATCGATGAGAAGAAGGAGGCGACTGCACGTAGCGCGCGACCAGACGCCGTGCTATCCCACACCAACGACTGCTTGGGAATCTTCAATGCCGGCCAGAACTCGGCGTTTACAGTAAACGGCAGGACAAAGTGCGTTTCACTTTCCTCGAAGGGCTTTAGGTCGGCGGGAAATGTGCTGATTTTCGGATGGACATAGTCATTTCTAGCCTTAATGAGCTCTGCGGCTTGTTGTGCTGCGCTGCCACCGCGGTCTATCGCCTCGAGGCCTCTTAGCAGTAAGAAGATGTCGATCTTTCCTAGCGCTGACATCTTGTCCACTTCGCTGGCAAGCGGCCCGTTTACATCGATAGTACTTAGCAGGCAATTTGCAAGGCATTCGATGCTCAGGCATGACGCTACGACCGATGCGCGTGCAGAGCGAGACGCCTCGTAGCCCTGCGGATGCTGTTTGGCCAGCTGATGGTGGTAAGCGGCATCCGCGAGCAGGTCCAATAGGGGCGTGTGCCTAAAGCGGGCGGGGACGTCTACTTGCGCCTTTCGCTTCATGGGCGGGATACCGTCATAGCCATCTAACACCTGAGTTAAGCCGCGCCGCGAAGCGGCGTCGGCTTGGACGAATTGTTAGAGCCCACGCGCCGGGATACTGGCCCGCTGCTCCACGTGGCTGGATTCTGGCACGAAGAGCGAGACCGGCGAGATAGACGGAGCGGGGCGCCGCAGGCGCGCCGAACGGGGAGGGCGGTGATGGCGCCGGAACGGATATGGCCGGTAAGTTGGCGCCGCCGTTCGGAAGACCACCGGTAGCGTTGAGACAGGAGCGGCGCGAGCTTGCAGCCGTGCACCCACACGCTGATGCGGCCATGAGCTTGGAAGCTCGAGGAGCGTTTAGCCCGACAACCGCATTGCATCCCGACGTGGGCGCTAACACCTGAGTTAAGCCGCGCCGCGAAGCGGCGTCGGCTTGGACGAATTGTTAGGCCCCGGCCCTGGCGAGGTACTGCACGGGGAGGAGCCAACACCTGCAGCTCATGCTACGGCAGGTGAGACCACACGGGCCAGTACAGCCGAGAGGTCCGGCCGCCCGAAGCGTTTGCCTCGGCTCGCTCGGGATCTGATGCCGAAGCCTCCGTTGCGGCCGAAGGCGGGGAGAGCGTGCAGGAGCGCAGTCGCGACGACGAAGCAGGATTGGAACTGCACCGCGCATGGGAAGCTCAACCTGCGCACGACGCCAAAAATCTGCACTACGGGGCCTAACACCAGAGTTGACCCGCGCCGCGAAGCGGCGTCGGGTTGAACGACTTGTTAGAGCCCACACGCCCGGATATGAGCCTGCTGCTCCCCGAGGACAAAGTGTTGCACGAAAGGCGATGCTTGAATGTTGCGGCGAAGCCGGAAGCCGACGAGCGCCACGACAACGGCCGACATGTTGCGGCTGTTCCGGATGTATCCCGCGAACCTGGCCACAAGCGAGAAGAACTCAATCGCGGCAGACCCATTCAAACGCCGGACTGCTTTCCGGTGTGGGCGCTAACACCTGAGTTAAGCCGCGCCGCGAAGCGGCGTCGGCTTGGACGAATTGTTAGGCCCCGGCCCGGCGTGGAACTGCACGGCAAAGGCCCAACGGCTGCGGCGATGCTACGGCAGGTGGGACCACACGGGCCAGCAGAGCCGAACGAAGCTGGCGCCCGAAGCGTTGAGCGGGATGCTGGTAGGGGCGAGGAGGGTTGCTGGTGCACCCGAAGACCGGACTGAGCTGGTGCGTCCGCTAACGTGACAACGCGAGCCGAACGAGATTGCAAGGCGCTGTGGAGCTGCAGCCTGCGCACGACGCGCTCAACTCCGAATCCCGGGGCCTAACACCTGAGTTAAGCCGCGCCGCGAAGCGGCGTCGGCTTGGACGAATTGTTAGGCCCCGGCCCTGGCG
>NZ_VTRV01000199.1 GCF_008274655.1 Cognatilysobacter lacus
CGGCACGGAAATGCACCGAGCTCTTGTTGACCAGGATCGCCTGCTCGGTCGGCTCGATGCCGACGAAGCGGAACATGGCCTGGTCGGCAAGTTGGGCCTTGCGTGAGCCGACGACGATACGGACGCCGCCGATGCGCAGGTGAACCGCCTGCTCGAAGCCCATGGCGCGCTGTGGGCCGCGACCTCGACCGGCGTGTTCCGCCTGGCGAGCGACGGCTGGATCGCGTTCGACGAGCTGCCCGCGCTCGCGCACGCGCCGATCGACCTGGTTTACGAGGACCGCGACGGCAACCTCTGGCTCGGTGGCGATATCGGGCTGGCGCGCGTTCGCAACGGTCACGTCGACGAATACGTCGCGTCGAACGCGCCCGGCGGCCAGCCAGGCATGCGCACGGCGTTCGAGGATCGCGAGGGAAACCTCTGGCTCGGCAGCCAGTGGCAGGGGTTGACGCGCGTCTGGAGTTCGTGGACCCGTCGCTACAGCACGGCCGAAGGCCTCACCGACCGCATTGTCTGGTCGGTCGCGAAGGACCCCGACGGCAAGCGCCTCTGGGTCGGCGGAAACGACGGCCTGAGCGTGCTCGAGGACGGTCGCTACCGGCACGTCGTCCCTGCCCGCGCTCTGCCGCATCCGCATGCCTACAACCTGCTGGCCGAACCCGGGCGGCTCTGGTTGGGCACGCGCGGCGGCCTGCGCGTACTCGACGCGGGCGACTCGACCCCGCGCGCACTGCCCGTGCTCGCGCCGATCGGCGGCGCCCAGATCAATGCGCTCGCGCGTGCGCACGACGGCCCGCTCTGGATCGGCACCACCGAAGGCCTGTTCCGGTTCGACGGGAGCAGCCTGCGACGCTTCGGTGCAGCCGACGGACTGGCCGATCCACGTGTGCGCTTCGTGCTCGACACGCCCGGCGCGCTGCTGGTCGGCACGCAGGACGGTCTTTTCGCGCGCCGCGGCGACCGCTTCGTGCGCGATACCGACCCCGGCCTGCCCAAGGCGCTCGACGTCACCGCGATCACGCAGCTGCACGACGGCCGACTCGTCGTCGGCACCTTGAACGAGACGAGCTACGTCAAGGACGGCCATCGCTGGTACGCACTCGGCGCCGCGCAGGGCATGCCGGGCAATGCGGCGTTCTTCTTCGCCGAGCATGGCAATTATCTGTGGGTGGGCGGCATCCGCGGCATCGCGCGAGTGCCTCTTTCGGACATCGCCGCGCTGACCACCGGCCGCGCCGCGCGCGTGCGCGGCGAGATGCTTCTCAATGAACGCGGCGACCGCCTCGCCGGCCAGCAGGGCTACTGCTGCAATGGCGCCGGGACGTCGAAGGGCGTGCTGGTCGGCGACACGCTGTGGTTGCCGACGCGCGACGGCGTGGTGGCAATGGATACCACGGCGATCCGCAAGAACCCCGTCGCGCCCGGCGTGGCAGTCGAGCGCGTCGAGGCGGGCCGCGACTGGATGGATGCCTGGCGCCTGCAGGGCCGCGACCTCCCGAACAGGGCGCGCGACGCCACGATCGAATTCACCGCGACGTCGTTCCAGGATCCCAAGAGCGTGCAGCTGCGCTACCGGTTGCGAGGCTACGACGCCGACTGGATCGACGCCGACATGGGCACGCGCCGCGCGCGGTACACGAACCTGCCGCCGGGGCACTACGTGTTCGAGGTCATCGCGAGCAACAACGCGGGCGTGTGGTCGCCGAAGCCCGCGTCGCTGGCGTTCGACGTGCCCCCCGTGTTCGTCGAAACGCGCGCGTTCATCGCACTGTGCGTTGCCGGGCTCGCGCTGCTCATGTTCGCCGGCTACCGGTTCCAGCGGCACCGTTACCGGCTCCGGCAACAGGCGCTGGAAGCCCTCGTCGAACAGCGCACCGAAGCGCTCGCGCTGGCGAACCGGCAGCTGGAGGACGCGAGCCACACCGACCCGCTCACGGGCCTTCGCAATCGCCGCTACATCGGCGCGCAGCTGCCGGCCGACCTTTCCTTCTACGACCGCCAACTGGGCGGCGACTCGCCCAATGACAAGGCGATGCTGTTCGCACTCGTCGACATCGATCACTTCAAGCAGGTCAACGACCGCTACGGCCACCGCGCCGGCGACGTGGTGCTGCAGCAGTTCGCCAGCGTACTGTCGAACCTTGTGCGCACCGGCGACTACGTGGCGCGCTGGGGCGGCGAGGAATTCCTGCTGGTGTTCCGGCCCATGCCGGAGCGCAACGTCTCCACGATCGGTGAGCGCATCCAGCAGGCCGTGGCGACGCATCCCTTCGACCTCGGCAACGGCATGGTGCTGCCGCTGACTTGCTCGGTCGGCCTGTCGCAGTACCCGATCGTGCGCAACGAGGACGGCGCGCGTTTCGGCTGGGAAGCGATGATCGAACTGGCCGACCAGTCGCTGTACTACGTGAAGACGAATGGCCGAAACGGCTGGGCCGCATTCCGGCCCACGCCGTCGACGGATCTCGCCGAACTCGTCGAGAACATGCATACCGGGTTGACGGGGATGCTCGCGCGTGACGCGTTGCGCATCGTGGGCAGGATCGCCGGACGACCTGTCGGCGGCTGAGGCGCGGCTGGTCGGCGCGCTTTCGCGGCTCGATAGCGCCGGGCAACGCTCGACGGACCGCAACACGTTAGCTGTGTCGTCGATCGCGCGGGCGAGCGCCGGCGGGCGTGGCCCGTCGCTTCGCTTCAAGCGCACGGGCAAGCTGTCGCCGCGATCGCAGCCCGCCAAGGCACCCGGTGAAGTCCCGGCACACACTCACGGCTGTGTCAGTCAGCTCCGTCCCTGCGCGATTCCGAGCACGTCATCCAGCAATGCCGCAGCGGTGACGCCGGCACCCGCACCGGGCCCCTGGATGACGAGGGGCTGCGAGTCGTAGCGCTCGCAGTGGATCGCGATACGGTTGTCGGTGCCGCACGCCGTCGCGAGCGGATCGTCCGCAGCCAGCGACTCGAGGCCGACGCGGGCAACAACGCGCCCGTTCCGGGCGTCCATTCGCGCCACGTGCCGCAGCCTCTCGCCGGCGCGGTAAGCCGACCTGAAGCGATCGCGCATCGGCGCATCCAGCTGCGACAGCGCTGCGTCGACATCGTGCGGTGGAAGCCGCGCAAGTGCTCGAGGCACGATCGACTCGACCTCTACCTGGTTAGGCTCGAGCAGGAAACCGGCGGTGCGCGCAAGGATCAGCAGCTTGCGCCGGACGTCTTCGCCGGAGAGGTCGTCCCGCGGGTCGGGCTCGGCGTAACCGGCATCGAGTGCACGTCGCACGAATCCCGAAAACGCGCGCGCGCCGTCGTACTCGCCGAACACCCAGGCCATCGAACCCGACAACACGCCAGCGACCGCCAGGACGGCGTCGCCACCGTCGCGCAATGCACGCAGTGTCCGCAGCAACGGCAGGCCTGCGCCGACGGTCGCCGAATCGCCGTAACGCGTGTTGCCGCGCACGCATGCAGCCTGGATCGCGTGCCAGCGATCGAGTGACGCGCCCTGCCCCAGCTTGCTGGCGGTCACGACGTGCGCT
This sequence comes from Cognatilysobacter lacus, assembly GCF_008274655.1. Lineage (GTDB taxonomy): Bacteria > Pseudomonadota > Gammaproteobacteria > Xanthomonadales > Xanthomonadaceae > Cognatilysobacter > Cognatilysobacter lacus. The sequence goes on from NZ_VTRV01000199.1 coordinate 3,531, forward strand.
CCGCGCGCGAGCCAATCGGCATGTCGTGCCGCGACCGCCTCGGAACCGGTCGCATCGACGACGATGGCCGGCGCGTCGCCGGAAAAGGCGTCGAGCGCGTCCGTATCTCCGCCGCGGCCCGAGCACGCGAGCACCGCG
>NZ_VTRV01000002.1 GCF_008274655.1 Cognatilysobacter lacus
TCGTTGCCCGAAACGCGCTCGGGCGCGCTGGCGGCCGCGGCGCGCGCGCAGATCACCGAGCTGTCGGAACGCGCCGATGCGATCGTCGTCGGGCCCGGGCTGCTGGAATCACGGGCGACGTCGCGAATGCTCGCGACGTGGCTCGCGCAGCTGCACGACGTTCCCGTCGTCATCGACGCGGCCGCGCTCGGTGCGTTCGACGACGACGGCGGCCGCATAGCGTCGGGCCGCGCGCAACGCATCATCACCCCGCACGCGGGGGAGGCGGCGCGGTTAGTCGGCTGCGAACGCAGCGAAATCGAATCGCGTCCGCTCGAACTGGGCATCGAGATGGCCAGGCGCTTCCGCGCCGTCTGCGTCATGAAGGGCGCGACGACCTACATCATCGACGGCGAGGCACTGCTGCGCGGCGAGTCGGGCGCCATCGCGTCGAACGACTACGGCAACGTCGGGTTGGCCACGTCCGGGTCCGGCGACACGCTGTCGGGGATCATCGGCGGCCTTGCCGCGCGCGGTGCATCGCCGTTCCATGCGGCGGCGTGGGGCGTTTACCTGCACGCGGCTGCCGCCGATGCCCTCGCACATCGCCAGGGCGGGCCGCTCGGATTCCTCGCGCGCGAGCTGCTGGACGAGATACCGCGACTGATGCAGTCAGGCGCCGTGGATGCTTCGCGCTAGCGCTCAGCAGCAGCGCGAACGGCCGCGACCGTAACGTGCATCGACGCGCTCGCGAAAGAACGCCGCACGATCCATCGGCGCGCGATCCGGATGCGCCCGCTGCATATGGTCGCGGTATGCGTCGTAGTCGGGTATGCCGATCGCGAGCCGCGCCGCGTTCGCGATCGTGCGCCAAGCCCGCGACAGTGCTAGCCGCGGCGAGTCAGCCGGCCGCTGCATAGGCCACCTCGCGCGAAGTCGGCGAATCACCGCGACGCGCGCGCAGCATCGCGCGCACGCCGAAGGCCACGGTTGCCAGCAGCACCCCGACGAACAGCAGGCACAGCGCGGCATCGAGCATGTTGTTGAACGCGACCCGATGCATGTCGGCGATCGACTTGGCGGGCGCCAGCACCTCACCGCGCGCGGCGGCGTCCGAGAACTTGCGGGCCGCGGCGATGAAGCCGATCTTCGGATCCGGATGCAGCAGCTTCTCCACGCCGGCGGTCAGCGTGCAGGCGAGCAGCCACGCCGTCGCGATGCCGGGTATCCACAGCAGCCGGCCGCGCTTCATGCGCACCAGCACCGCGCAACAGAACACCAGCGCGATGCCCGCAAGCATCTGGTTGGCGATGCCGAACAGTGGCCACAGCGTGTTGATGCCGCCGAGCGGGTCGACCACGCCCTGGTACAGGAACCAGCCCCAGCCCGCGACGGCGAGCGCGGTGCACAGCACGTTGCCGACCCAGCTTCGCGTCTCGCGCAACGGCGGATAGGCGAGGCCGAGCATCTCCTGAAGCATGAATCGCGCCACGCGCGTGCCGGCGTCGATCGTGGTCAGGATGAACAGCGCCTCGAACAGGATCGCGTAGTGGTACCAGAACGCCATCATCGCGTTGCCGCCGCCGAGGCCCGCGAGGATCTGCGCCATGCCGACCGCGAGCGTCGGCGCGCCGCCGGTGCGGGACAGCACCGTTTCCTCGCCGATCTGGTGCGCGGCCGCGGCCAGCACGTCCGGCGTGATGGCGAACCCCCAGCCATTGATCGCGGCCGACGCGCTCTCGAGCGTTGTGCCGAGCGCAGCCACCGGCGCGTTCATCGCGAAGTACAGACCGGGCTGCAGCACGCAGGCGGCGATCAGCGCCATCACCGCGACGAACGCCTCCATCAGCATGGCGCCGTAGCCGATGACCGCGATGTCGCGTTCGTTGTCGATCATTTTCGGCGTCGTGCCCGAGCTGATCAGCGCGTGGAATCCGGACACCGCGCCGCAGGCGATCGTGATGAACAGGAACGGAAACAGCGAGCCTGCGAACACCGGGCCGCTGCCGTCCACGAAGCGCGTCATCGCGGGCATCCGCAGGTCCGGCATCGCGACCAGGATCGCGAGGGCAAGCCCGACGATGGTTCCGATCTTGAGGAAGGTCGAGAGGTAATCACGCGGCGCCAGCAGCAGCCACACCGGCAATACCGACGCGACGAAGCCGTAGCCCATCAGCCACCAGGCGAGCGTGGTGCCCTGCAGCCGGAACACCGCGCTCCAGTGCGCGTCGGAAGCCACGTGCCCGCCGAACCAGATGGACGCGAGCAGCAACACGAAACCGATCAGCGACGCCTCGAGGATGCGTCCCGGCCGCAGCCAGCGCAGCCACGAGCCCATGAGCAGCGCGATCGGCACGGTCATGACGACGGTGAACGTGCCCCACGGGCTCTGCGCGAGCGCCTTGACCACCACCAGCGCGAGCACCGCCAGCAGGATGATCATGATCGCGGCGATGCCGAGCATGGAGACGACGCCTGCCGCATCGCCCATCTCGCTGCGGATCATCTCGCCCAGCGATCGCCCGTCGCGGCGGGTCGAAAAGAACAGCACCAGCATGTCCTGCACCGCGCCTGCGAACACGACGCCGAACAGGATCCACAGCGTGCCCGGCAGGTAACCCATCTGCGCCGCCAGCACGGGGCCGACCAGCGGCCCTGCGCCGGCGATCGCGGCGAAATGGTGGCCGAACAGCACCCCGCGGGAGGTGGGCACGTAGTCCAGGCCGTCGTTGCGCCCGTGCGCCGGCGTGATGCGCGCGGGGTCGAGGCCGAGCTGGCGCCCGATGTAGCGGGCATAGAACCGGTAGGCGATGAAGAACGTGCTCGCCGAAGCGGCCACCAGCCACATCGCGCTGACCGTCTCGCCCCGGTGCAGTGCGAGCATGCCCAGCGATGCGACTGCGAGCAGGCCGAGCGCCGCCCAGAAAAGTGCCGCCAGTCCCCGCATCGCGCGTCTCCCTGTTGAATCGCGAGCGTGGCGCAGGCGACGGCCGGGGGTCAATGTGCGTTGCGCAATTGCATGGGCCGCGTCTGGCATCGACTGTGGCGTGCGAGGGCCGCGCCCGCTCCAGCCCTGCTGCGCACAGCGGGTTCCAGCCGCGCACGGCACTTACCTCGTGCGACGTACGCGTCAGCCCTGCCAGCCCGACGCGCGCTGCACCGTGGCGAACGCATGAGAGGCCCTTCGGACCGCGATCTACAGCCAGCGCGCCTTCTTGAATTTCCAGTACAGCACCAGGCACACCAGCGCCATCGCGCCGATCAGGACGTAGTAGCTCCAGCGGCCATGCAGCTCAGGCATGTGCTCGAAGTTCATGCCGTACCAGCTGGCGACCAGCGTCGGCGCCGCGAGCAGCGATGCCCAGGCACCGAGCCGCTTCACGATCTCGCCCTGCTGCACCGTCACCAGCGACAGGTTGACGCCGACCGCGGCTGTCAGCATCTCGCGCAGGGTTTCGGTGCTCGACTGGATGCGCAGTGCATGGTCCAGCACGTCGCGCAGGTACGGCTGGATGGTTTCGTCGACCAGGCCGTCCTGCATGCGCGTCAGATGGCTGAGGATGTCCTGCATCGGCTCGGCCGCCATGCGCAGCTGCGTGATGTCGCGCTTGAGCCAGTACAGGCGCTGCACCGTCTCGCGACGGAAATCTTCGGCGAAGACGTCGTTCTCGAGTTCGCCCAGCAGGCGGTTGTACTCGTCGACGATCGGCAGGAAGTTGTCGACGATCAGGTCGAGCACGGCATAAAGCGCCGCACCCGGGCCGTGCATCAGCAGCGATTTTTCGCGCTCGAGGCGCGCGCGTGCCGGCGCATAGCTCGACGACGCGCCGTGTCGCACGGTCACGATGTAGCGCGGGCCGACGAAGATGTGGGTCTCGCCGAAGCGGATGGCGCCTTCCGTCGACTGCGCGGTATGCACCGCGATGAACAGCGAGTCGCCGTAGGCCTCGAACTTCGGGCGCTGGTGCGCGTTACGCGCATCCTCGACGGCGAGCGGGTGGAGGTCGAACTCTTCCTGCAGCGTCGCCAGCAGCTTTTCGCCCGGCTCGTACAGGCCCACCCAGACGAAGCTGCCATCGTCGACGGCCAGGACGTCGCTGATCTGCGCGATGTCGATTTCGCGACGCGTGCCGTCGGGTTCGTAGGCGGCGCAATTGACGACGGAGGCGGCGTAGGCGGATTCGGTCATGGACCGATGCTATCGGCGGACGGTCGCGAGGTGTCGCGCAACCCGGCCCAGATTCCCGCATGAATGGGCAGGAGCAGCGCGATCCATCGCGCGTTGTCCTGCGCCCCGGATTCCAGCCACGACACGAACACCGCGACGAGTGCCACGGCGGTCAGCACCGGCAAGAGGCGCCGCATCAGGGGCCCGGGCGCGCGGCCCCGCACCAACCGCCACGCGCCGGGCAGCGCCAGCAGCGCCAGCGGATCCAGCAGCAGCAGGTTGCGGTTCGCCCACGCGAAGCGGTGCACGGTGTCCAGCCAAAGGAACAGCAGCAGCATCCCGAGCAGGCTGCTGACCGTCCAGAACACGAGCGCGAATGCCGCCGCGCACCGGGGGCGACCTGCGCCCGCGAACGCCAGGCCCAACCCCAGCACCACGCCGACCGCCAGCCATGACCCGACCGCGCGCGGGGCTTCGGTGGGCTCCGGCGCGATCCGATGCGGCAACACCGGAACCTCGGCCGCCACCAGCGGATGGCCATCGATCCGGACCTCGCGCAGCGCAGCCGCCAGCCGCATCGGTACGAACGATTCTTCCCACAGCGACAGCGGCCGGTCCGCGCTGGGGCCAAGGCCCACATCGAAGCCCAGCCACATCCAGGTTGCCGGTGACGCGAGGCGCACTGCTTCGCTGCGGTAGGTGCTGCCATGCGACCGCCCGACCAGCTGGCGCCGCAGTTCGCCGCCGACGGCGCTGTCGATCGCGTCGCGGACCCGCGTGGAGCAGTTGTCGCGGAAATAGTCGTAGCGGTAGACCGCGTTCTCCGGGCGCGCGTTGATGGCGAGCGCGCTGGCGAGTGAAACCGCCTGCGCATCGCTCAACTGCAACCACTGGATGGACACGCCGCGGCCTTCGTCGCGGTACATCACCATGTCCTCGTCGAAGGGCAGGGCGGCGAGGCGGTACCGCATGATGCCGTGCACGAAGTTGCCGACGAAGCCGGGCTCGGACGGATCGAAGAAGCCGAAGTTGTAGGACGTGGCGGCGCCGGTAGCCGGGTCGACGACGACAAGCGCGTCGTGCCCGAAGCGCTCCCAGAAGATCTCACCCGGCTGCATGGTGGCCACGCCGATGCGCGGCGCCGCCGATGCCCACGGCCCGAGCAGCAGCAGCAACAGCGCGAGGAGGGCCGCGGCGATGCGGCGATCAGGCCTCGCCATGCACGCCCACGTGGAAGGCGTGCACGCGGCGGGCATCCGCGCCTGCGACGCGGAACACGAAGCGCCCGAGCGAAAGCTCTTCACCGGCTTCCGGCAGGTGGCCGATGGCCGCGGTGACCAGCCCGCCGATGGTGTCGTATTCGTCGTCGTCGAAGTCGGCGCTGAAGCGTTCGTTGAAATCGGCGATCGGCGTCAGCGCATCGACCACGAACTGACCGTCGGCCTGCGCTGCGATCAGGGCGTCCGGATCCTGCGCATCGTCGTGCTCGTCGTCGATCTCGCCGACGATCTGTTCCAGCACGTCCTCGATCGTGATCAGCCCGCCGACACCGCCGTGCTCGTCGATGACGATCGCCATGTGGTTGCGCGACTGCCGGAACTCCCGCAGCAGCAGGTCGAGGCGCTTCGACGCCGGCACCAGCAGCGCCGGGCGCAGCAGTTCGTGGATCGTCGCCGAGCCGTCGTCGCTCACGACGCCGCGCAGCAGGTCCTTGGCGAGCAGCACGCCGACGATCTCGTCGCGGTCCTCGCCATGCACCGGAAAGCGCGAATGACCGGACTCGACCACCATCTTCATCAGGTCGAGGAAGCGCGCTTCGGCCGGCAGCGAGACCATCTGCGAGCGCGAGATCATGACGTCGCCCACGGTCATGTCCGACACCGCGATCGCGCCTTCCATCATGCGCAGCGTGTCGCCCTCGATCAGGCCGTCCGACTGCGCGTCGCGCAGCAGTTCGACCAGGTCCTCGCGGGTCGATGGCTCGCCCGACAGTGCGGAGCTGATGCGGTCGAACCAGGAGCGGCGCTCGTGGTGGGTACTACTGTCGTCCTCGGACATGTCTTCGTTCGGGTACGCCGCGCGTGGCGGCAGGGGTCAGTCTAGCGGGTCCGCGCGACCCGGCCGTGGAGATGGGGTCGCGCCCGCGTCGCTCAAGGCGGCTCAGTACGGGTCCGCGATGCCGAGCTTTGCCAGCACCGCCCGTTCGCGCGCTTCCATCGCCTCGGCATCGGCGTCGTCGATATGGTCCATGCCCAGCAGGTGCAGGGTGCCGTGCACGACCAGGTGCGCGTAGTGGTCGTTGCGCCGCTTGCCCTGCTCGGCGGCTTCGCGCGCGACGACGTCGGCGCAGATCACCAGGTCGCCCAGCAGCGGTAACGGCACGTCCGCCGGCCAGCCCTCGGGCGCGTCGGCCGGAAAGCTGAGCACGTTGGTCGCGTAGTCGCGCTGGCGGTACTGGCGGTTGAGCTCGCGGCCTTCGTCCGTGCCGACCACCCGTATCCCCACTTCGGCTGCTTCGTCGCGGTCGGCCAGTGCCGCCGCCACCCACCTGCGAAAGCTCGCCGCCGACGGGACGCCGGCGCGCGCGGTGGCATAACTCACGCTGACATCGGCGACCACTGCGCTCTCCGTGCGCCTACGCCCGGCCGGTGGCCGCGTCCGTTGCGTCGCGTGCATCGTAGGCGTTGACGATGCGGGCGACCAGCGGATGGCGCACCACGTCGCGCGATTCGAAGAAGGTGAAGCTGATGCCCTCGACGCCCGTGAGCACGTCGAGGCCGTCGCGCAGGCCGGATTTCTGGCTCTTGGGCAGGTCTATCTGGCTGAGGTCGCCGGTCACCACCGCGGTGCTGCCGAAGCCGATGCGCGTCAGGAACATCTTCATCTGCTCGACCGTGGTGTTCTGCGCCTCGTCGAGGATCACGTAGGCATCGTTGAGCGTGCGGCCGCGCATGTACGCCAGCGGCGCGATCTCGATGACGTTGCGCTCCAGCAGCTTCGCCACCTTCTCGACGCCGAGCATTTCGTACAGCGCGTCGTACAACGGGCGCAGGTAGGGGTCGACCTTCTGCGACAGGTCGCCGGGCAGGAACCCCAGCTTCTCGCCGGCCTCGACCGCGGGCCGCACCAGCACGATGCGCTGCACGCGCGCGGTGTTCAGCGCCTCGACGGCCAGCGCGACCGCGAGGAACGTCTTGCCGGTACCGGCCGGGCCGATGCCGAAGTTGATGTCGTGCGTGGCGATCGCGTGCAGGTAGCGCGCCTGGTTCTCGCCGCGTGCGCGCAGCGTGCCGCGCTTGACCCGGATCACCACTTCCTGCGGCTCGACGTCTTCCGCCATGCGCTGTTCGACGCCCGACTGGCTCAGTCGAAGGTGGATGCCGGGTTCGGTGATGACCTCATCGACGGTATCCGCCCACAGCTCCTGGATGAGCCGCTCGGCATGCCGCGCCGCCGGTGCGGTGCCGGTCACGCGGAACACGTTGCCGCGATTGGCCACCTGCACCGCTAGGCGTAGTTCGATCATCCGCAGGTGCGCGTCGAACGGGCCGGCGAGGTTGGCGAGCCGCTCCGGCGCGGGCGGGTCGAGGACGAAATCGTGGTGGATGAGCTCGGCCATGCGTGCGTGGGATTCGTGGGGTCGGGCGACCATGCATGCGCCGGCGGCTGCGGCGCGTGAGGCCGCGGGTCAGGCGGGAATCGGCTCGTCGGCGGTAACGACGCGGCCGCGCAGCGAGTTCGAGAACGCGCCCGTGATCACCACGTCGACGAACTGCCCGATCAGCCGCGCCGGTGCGGCGAAATTGACCGAGCGCATGTTCTCCGTCTTGCCGGTGAGCTCGTTCGGATCCTTGCGCGACGGGCTTTCGACGAGGATCCGCTGCGAACTGCCAACCATGGAGTCGGAAATCCGTTTCGAGTTCTCGCTGATGGTGGCCTGCAGCCGCGACAGTCGCGCGTGCTTGACCTCGCTGGAAACGTCGTCCTCGAGATTCGAAGCTGGCGTACCCGGCCGCCGCGAATAGATGAAGGAGTACGACTGGTCGAAGCCGACGTCCTCGATGAGCTTCATCGTCTTCTCGAAGTCCGCGTCGGTTTCACCCGGGAAACCGACGATGAAGTCCGACGAGATCGAGATGTCGGGCCGGACGGCGCGCAGCTTGCGGATCTTCTGCTTGAACTCGAGCGCCGTGTACCCGCGCTTCATGGCCGCGAGGATGCGGTCGGAGCCGGACTGCACGGGCAGGTGCAGGTAGTTCGCCAACGCCGGCACGTCGCGATACGCGTCGACCAGCGAATCGGAGAACTCCAGCGGGTGCGAGGTGGTGAAGCGGATCCGGTCGATGCCATCGATCTGCGCGACCGCGCGGATGAGCAGGCCGAGGTCCGCGAGATCGCCATCGCCGTACGGCCCGCGATACGCATTGACGTTCTGGCCCAGCAGGTTGACCTCGCGAACCCCCTGCGCGGCCAGCTGCGCGACCTCGACCAGCACATCCTCGAACGGCCGGCTGACCTCCTCGCCGCGCGTGTACGGCACCACGCAGAACGAGCAGTACTTCGAGCAGCCTTCCATGATGGAGACGAACGCGCTCGGCCCGTCGGCGCGGGGCTGGGGCAGGCGGTCGAACTTTTCGATCTCCGGGAAGCTGATGTCGACCTGCGGCAGGCCCGTTTCGCGGCGCGCCTCGATCAGCTGGGGCAGGCGGTGCAGGGTCTGCGGGCCGAACACGAGGTCGACGTACGGCGCGCGCTTGATGATTGCCGCGCCTTCCTGGCTCGCCACGCAGCCACCCACGCCGATCAGCACCGGCTTTCCACCCTGCTTGAGCGCGCGCCAGCGGCCGAGCTGGCTGAAGACCTTGTCCTGCGCCTTCTCGCGAATGGAGCAGGTATTCACCAGGATGACGTCGGCCTCGGCCGGGTCATGAGTGATCTCGAGGCCGTCTGAAAAAGCGAGAACGTCGGCCATCTTCGCCGAGTCATACTCGTTCATCTGGCAACCATGCGTTTCGATGAACAGCTTGCCGCGCAGCGGGGGCGCGGGCTCCGACGCCGTCGGGGCGTCAGCGGGATGAAGCTCGGTCATGGGTTCCGGGGCTGGGCGGCGGTTAATCCGGGCCGGTCCGCCGAGTTTACCGCGGTGCAGCAGGGTAGGTGACCGCATCCGCAGATCAACAATTGCAGTCCGATCAACGGGTTGTGAAAATTCCGGGAACACGGAATGATGGCCCCATGAAGACGGCCACCGCACTGCTGCTCGTTTCAGGTCTGTTGGGTTCCGCGCCCGCAGTCGCCGGCACGGTTTACCGCTGTGATGTGGCTGGCGTCCGCAGCTACGCGAGCAAGCGCATCGCCGGCGCCGAGTGCCAGGTCATCAGCCGCTACACGAGCCGTGCAACCGCGCACTACATGCCGCGCGCGCAGGGCGCGGTGATGACGCCCGCCAGCTCCGTGGCCGGGTCGCCGGCTTCCGGCACGCTCGCGCCGTCGGTTCCGGCGTCCAGCGCCGCGGCCTCACCGGCTGCGGTTGCTTCGGCTGCCCCGACCCACCTCGTGCAGGGGCAGATCTACTCGTACATCCAGGATGGCGTCCGTCATTACTCGAGCAAGCGCCCGGCCGGCGTCGCGCTCGCTACGGCCCTGCGCACCATCCGCTACAGCTACATGGAGACGTGCTTCGCCTGCGGCTCGCAGCCCGGCGTGAATTTCTCCACGCTCCGCCTGAAGCCGGACGCCTACCGCGGTGAGATCGCCGATGCCGCCGCCGCGTACGGCGTCGACGAATCGATCGTCCGCGCGATCATCCATGCCGAGTCCGCGTTCAACCCGAACGCGTTGTCCCACGTGGGCGCGCAGGGCCTGATGCAGCTGATGCCGGCGACGGCCCGCCGCTTCGGGGTCGGCAACGCCTTCGATCCCGGGCAGAACATTCGCGGAGGCGTGCAGTACCTCGCTTTCCTCCTTAAGCGCTTCAACGGCGACCTTCGACTGGTCGCCGCGGGCTACAACGCGGGCGAGGGCGCGGTCGACAAGTACCGTGGCGTTCCCCCGTACAGCGAGACGCAGCGCTACGTCCAGCGGGTCACGCTCCTCGCCGACCGGTACCGCTCGGGCCCGATCCTGCGCTGATCCGGCTGGTCGACCTCGAATCTTGACGGGCGTCGCAGAAGCGGCGCCCGTTTTGCTTGGGCGCGACTATTTCGCCGGAAGTCGCCGTCGTCGGAGAACACGCGGATTGTCGCGCTGTTCACCGTTCCGTTACACTTCTCCGTCTTTATCAGCCGCCCTCGCTTCACAGGCGGCCCACGTCGAATTTTCTCGGAGTGCCGGATGGCCAACGAAGGGGTCAACGAGCCCATGAACGAGCCGGTGAACCTCGGTCGCCGCAGGTTCCTGACCGCGACCACCGCTGTCGTCGGCGCGGTCGGAGTCGGCTTCGCCGCAGTCCCGTTCATCAAGTCGTGGAATCCGAGCGCGCGCGCCAAGCTCGCGGGTGCGCCGGTGACCACCGACATCAGCGCGCTGCCGATGGGCCAGCGCATGATCGTTGAATGGCGCGGCCAGCCGATCTGGATCGTTCGTCGCTCGCCCGAGATCCTCAAGGCGCTGCCGCTGCTCGACAACCGCCTGCGCGACCCGAAGTCCGAGGATGTCGACCAGCAGCCGAAGTACGTCCTCAAGGGCGACGTGCACTACCGCTCGATCAAGCCGGAAATTTCCGTCCTGGTCGGGTTGTGCACGCACCTGGGTTGCTCGCCGGAAATGAAGGCGGAGATCCGCCCGGAACCGTTCGATCCGGAGTGGAAGGGTGGTTATTTCTGCCCCTGCCACAAGTCGCGTTTCGACATGTCGGGCCGCGTCTTCCAGGGCGTGCCCGCGCCGAAGAACCTCGCGGTCCCGCCGCACTATTTCGCGAACGACAACACGATCGTGCTCGGCGTCGATCCGAAGGGAGCCGTCTGACATGGCTACGAACAACGACACCAAGCAGGCGCCCAACGATCCGGCGACCGGTCTGGTCAAGGGTCTGGTGAACTGGTTCAACGACCGCGCGCCGAACGCGGGCGTGGCCTACAAGAAGCACATGACGGAGTACTTCGCCCCGAAGAACTTCAACATCTGGTACTACTTCGGTTCGCTCGCGATGCTGGTGCTGGTCAACCAGATCGTCACCGGCATCTTCTTGACGATGCACTTCAAGCCGGCTGCCGATGCGGCATTCGCGTCCGTCGAATACATCATGCGCGACGTGGAGTGGGGCTGGCTGATCCGCTACATGCACAGTACCGGCGCCTCGCTGTTCTTCATCGTCGTTTACCTGCACATGTTCCGCGGCCTCATGTACGGCTCGTTCAAGAAGCCGCGCGAGCTGGTCTGGCTGCTCGGCATGGTGATCTACCTCGTGCTGATGGCCGAGGCGTTCATGGGCTACGTGCTGCCGTGGGGCCAGATGTCGTTCTGGGGCGCGAAGGTCATCATTTCGCTGTTCGGCGCGATTCCGGTCATCGGCAACGGCCTGACCGAATGGATCATGGGCGACTACCTGCCGTCCGACGCGACGCTCAACCGTTTCTTCGCGTTGCACGTCATCGCGCTTCCGCTCGTCCTGCTGCTTCTCGTCGTGCTGCACCTTGGCGCGCTGCACGAAGTCGGCTCGAACAACCCGGATGGCGTGGAGATCAAGTACGGCCCGAAGGGCAATCGCTGGTCGCCGACGGCGCCGACCGACGGCATCCCGTTCCACCCGTACTACACGGTCAAGGACATGGTGGGCGTCGGCTTCTTCCTGATACTGGCGGCCTTCATCATCTTCTTCGAGCCGACCGTTGGCGGGCTGTTCCTCGAGCACGACAACTTCAACGAAGCCAACCGCCTGGTCACGCCTTCCCACATCAAGCCGACGTGGTACTTCACGCCCTACTACGCGATGTTGCGCGTGGTACCGAACAAGCTCGGCGGCGTGATGGTGATGTTCGGCGCGATCGTGATGCTGTTCCTGGTGCCGTGGCTCGACAGGAGCCCCGTGAAGTCGATCCGCTACCGCGGCATTCTCGCCAAGGTGATGCTCTTCGCATTCGCGCTGAGCTTCCTGTGGCTGGGTAAGATCGGTTCGGGCCCCGGTACCGACATCATCGAGACCTACATCGGCCGCGTGCTGACGTTCTTCTACTTCATGTTCTTCATCACCATGCCGATCTGGTCAAGGCTCGACCGGACCAAGCCGGTGCCGACGCGGGTGACGATGCATGACTAACTCGTCGCCTGCCGCGTCCTTCCATCAACTGCCTGCCGGACCCATGAAGATGCGCGTTCTGCGTTCGCTTGCGACGCTCGTGCTCGGCCTCGCCATCGCAATGCCCGTGTTCGCCCAGGAGGAGAGCAACCTCCAGCAGGCGGGCACCGACATCACCGATCGCGCCTCCCTGCAGCGCGGCGCGCAGTTGTTCATGAACTACTGCTCAGGCTGCCACTCGCTCAAGTACCTGCGTTACTCGCGCATGGCCGAAGACCTCGGCCTCAGCGAGGACGAGGTGCAGAAGAACCTCAACTTCACCGGCGTCAAGGTCGGCGAGACGATCGACGTGGCGATGCCCGCGGAGTCGAAGGACTGGTTCGGCAAGCAGCCGCCGGACCTTTCACTGATCGCGCGCGTGCGGGGCCCGAACTGGATCTACACCTACCTCAAGTCCTTCTACCTGGACGAATCGCGTCCGGTGGGCTGGAACAACACGGTGTTCCCGAACGTGTCGATGCCGAACCCGTTGTGGCAGCTGCAGGGCCTGCAGCACGCCGACTTCGGCAAGCCCGACATGACCGGGGACCGTCCCGTGCTCGGGCTGAAGATCACGCAGCCGGGCACGCTCGACGCCCAGGGCTACGATCGCGCCGCGCGTGACATCACAGCATTTCTCGAGTATGCCGGCGAACCCGCGGCCCTCAAGCGCCAGTCGATCGGTGTCTGGGTGGTCCTGTTCCTGGCCTTGCTCACGTTTCTCGCCTGGCTGCTGAAGAAAGAGTACTGGCGCGACGTGGAGCATTGATCGCGGCGTGGCACCCGGGGGATGGGTGCCGTATCGCCGTGACTCGGGACCGTTGGCGACCGCCCGCACGGGGTGGGCGGCGCCCTGCGGCCGGCGGTTTCCGGTCGATCGAGGTCGACGATGGCGGCGAATCCACGCATGCGTAACACGCTCACTCTGTTTTCCTCCACCGATTGCGTTCTCTGCCACCGCGTGCGCCTTGTGCTCGCGGCGAAGGGCGTGACCTACGACCTGATCCCGGTGGATCCGCAGAATCCGCCCGAAGACCTGGTCGACCTGAATCCGTACCAGTCGGTTCCGACACTGGTGGAGCGCGACCTCGTGCTCTACGCCGCGAGCGTGGTCAGCGAATACCTCGACGAGCGCTATCCGCATCCGCCGCTGATGCCGGTCGATCCGCTTTCGCGTGCCCGTCTGCGCCTGGCGATGCTTCGCCTCGAGCACGACTGGGTGCCGCAGGTGCAGGCCATCCAGCTGGGCAACAAGGCTCAGCAGGAAGCCGGCCGCAAGCGACTGAAGGAGCTGTTGACGGCCTCGGTGCCGTTGTTCAAGGCCAGCAAGTTCTTCCTCAATCCCGAAATGAGTCTCGCCGACTGCGCGATGGCGCCGATCATCTGGCGTCTTCCGGCGCTCGGTGTGCCGTTGCCGAAGGACGGCAAGGCGATCGAGGACTACGGCAACCGCATCTTCCGCAACCCCGGATTCACCCGCAGCCTGACCGAGCACGAGCGCAAGCTGCGCGACATGCCCGCCTGATCACACGGGCAACGTTGTACCGGGGGCCCGCCGACTGGCGGGTTTTCCGTTTCTGGACGACATCCACCGCGACGCGGGCACTCGTTACACTGACAAAATGACCGACGAATTCGAGATGACCAGTCACCGCCCATACCTTCTGCGGGCGCTGTATGAGTGGATCGCCGACAACGGCCTGACGCCTCACCTGCTGGTGGACGCGACCGCGCCGTCCGTACAGGTGCCGCGGCATGCGGTGAAGGACGGGCGCATCGTCCTCAATGTCGCGCAGCGCGCCGTCGCGGGGCTCGAGATGACCAACGAGACGATCCGGTTCAGCGCCCGATTCGGTGGTGTCAGCCATTCGGTATCCGTTCCCGTCAGCGCCGTGCTGGCGATCTACGCTCGCGAAAACGGGCAGGGCATGGCATTGCCGCCGGAATCGGACGACGGAGAGTCCGCGACCGACATGCCGATGGATGCCGCGGACGACGGTGGCCCCGCGCTCGAGCTCGTGCAGGACTCGGCTGACGACAGCCGCCCCGATGGCGACGACGAACCTCCGACCCCGCCGCGTCGCGGGCATCTCCGCATCGTCAAATAGCCGCGGCCCGAACGGATGAGGTCGTGCCTGGCAAGGCCGACGGGGGCCGTGGACCGACCCGCTCAGCCGTCCGTCCGCTCAGCCGTCCGATCGGCCCCGTGGGGCGAATTGCAGCGGCTCGGGTGTGGGCGGGCCGACAAAGCTGACCAGCCGCTCGCCGCGCAGGACCATTCGTCCCTGGTGGCGATCCCGGCCATCCGTCGAATAGTCGAAGCGGAACGTGCGCTCCCAGCCCAGGCGCCCACTGCCGAGCCGGCAGGGCCGCAGTGCGATGGCGTGGACGGCATCGTCGAGCCATTGGACCTGCGCCGCGCGGCAGGCGTCACGCCCCAGCTCGCGCGCGCGTTCCGTGGACGCGCGTCCCGAATTCCAGAAGGCCAGCGCCGCAGACGCGACGAGCATCAATACGATCAACATCGGCATTTTGTTACTGTGGCCGCTTGAACAGGCCCCGACAAGGGCTTGCACGCGGCGAAAGGGGCGATCCATGAAGCTGGTGTTTCCGGGTGGCGAGCATCCGCAGGTGATCCTGCAGCCTGGCGTGAACAGCGTCGGCTCGGCGCCCGACGCAAACATCGTGCTCGACCGGCCGGGCGTCCAGCCCAGGCACTGCCAGCTCCACGTCACGGCGAACGGGGTGATGCTGGACGTGCCGTCGGAGGCGCCTGTCACCGTAAACGGCTCGCCCGTGCGCGGCTTGATCGCGCTGCGCGACGGCGACCGCGTGTCGTTCGACCGCTTCGAGGCACGCCTCACGGGCATGGAAAACGTGGCCGTCGGCCGCGCCGCTGGCGCGGCGGTGTCCGCGAACGACGACCTGTTCGCAACCACCGTTCGCGCCGCGCTGCCCAAGTTCATGCTGCGCGGCATGTCGGGACACCTGTTCGGGCGCAGCTTCGCGCTCGGGAGTGTCAACACGGTGGGGCGGGCGCCCGAGTCCACGTTGCAGATCGACGAGAACGGCATCTCCCGTGCGCATGCGCGACTGGTGCCGAGCGACGACTGCGTGCAGATCGAGGACGTGGGCTCGACGAACGGAACCTTTCTCAACGGGAAGCGGATCCTTCACGGCGAAGCGCGCGCGGGCGACGAAATCGGCTTCGACACGCTGCGCTTTCAGCTGATCTCGACGGCCCCGTCGGAGGAGACGGAGCCGCAAGCCGAGGTCGGCGGCCGCATGGACCCGCGGCTGATGTGGGGTCTCGTGGCCGGCCTGGTACTGCTGGCAGGCGCGATATTCCTCGCGCTCTGAACGTATTGCTCAGCCCGGCTTGCGGCCGAGCTTGAGCGACAGGTCGATCGCGCGCACGTGCTTGGTCAGCGCGCCGATCGAGATGCAGTCCACGCCGTCTTCGGCGATCGCGCGCAGCCCGGACAGGTCCACGCCGCCTGACACCTCGAGCGGAATGCGGCCGGCTGCAATCGCCACCGCTTCGCGACGCATGCCCGTATCGAAATCATCGATGAGGATGCGGTCGCAGCCGGTGGCGAGCGCTTCGCGCAGCTGCTCGATCGTTTCGACTTCCACGATCACCGGTAGCGCCGGGTAGCGCTCGCGGGCGTTGCGCACCGCGCCGCCGATCGACCCGGCCGCGCGGATGTGGTTTTCCTTGAGCATCACGGCGTCGTAGAGGCCCATGCGGTGGTTGCTGCCGCCGCCGACGCGTACCGCGTACTTCTGTGCCGCGCGAAGACCCGGGATCGTCTTGCGCGTGTCGAGGATGCGGGCGCCGGTGCCCGCCACGGCCTCCACGTGGGCGGCAGTCACCGTTGCCGTGGCCGACAGGGTCTGCATGAAGTTCAGCGACGTGCGCTCGGCGGTGACCAGCGCGCGCGCGCGGCCGGACAACGTCGCGAGCAGCGTACCCGCGCGTACGCGATCGCCTTCGGCGACGTGCCAGGCGATCGCGACATCCGGGTCGAGCGAGCGGTGGCAGGCGTCGAACCAGGGGCGACCGCAGACCACGGCGACCTCCTTGCACAGCAGGTAGGCGGTGTCGGGTACGTCGGGAAGCAGCTCGGCCGTGGCGTCACCGCTGCCGATGTCCTCCGCGAGCGCCTGCCGGACGTCGGCTTCGACGTTGTCAGTGTCGGAGGCGTAGAACACGCTCATGTCGCGCCGACGCCCGCAGCTGTGAGGTCGATTGCCTCGTTCGCCAGCAGCACGGGGATGCCGTCGTCGACGCGGTAGGCGAGGCGGCCGTCGGCGGTGACCAGCGCGGCATCGACCGGTGCCGACTGCGGCGACCCGTCGCTACGCTTCACGCCACCGGCGGCGATGGCGGCATTGAGCCCATCGAGCGCGCGCGGGTCGATCGGCCGCAGCGGTTGGCGGGTGGTGGGGCAGGCCAGCAGGTCGAGCAGCTTGCGGTCCATGGCGGGCATTCGCGGGCGGGCCGTTTAGAATACGTCTTTGCCCGGGAAGTCACGCATGGCCGCCGCCCTTACGACCGCTCCGCCGCCCGTCGTGGGCATCGTGATGGGCAGCCGCTCCGACTGGGAAACGATGCAGCACGCGTCTGCAAAGCTCGAAGCGCTGGGCGTGCCGCACGAGGTCCGCGTGGTGTCCGCGCATCGGACGCCGGATGTGCTGTTCGATTACGCCGCGACGGCGCGCGGGCGCGGCCTGCGGGTCATCATCGCCGGCGCGGGCGGCGCCGCGCATCTTCCGGGAATGCTTGCGGCCAAGACGTCCGTGCCCGTGCTTGGTGTGCCGGTGCAGAGCAAGGCGCTCAATGGCCTCGATTCGCTGCTGTCGATCGTGCAGATGCCGGCAGGCATTCCCGTCGCAACCTTCGCGATCGGGCAGGCTGGTGCGGCCAACGCAGCGTTGTTCGCAGCCGCAATGCTGGCCGACACGATGCCGGAAGTCGGCGCCAGCCTCGACGCCTTCCGCGAGCAGCAGACGGCCGCCGTGATGCAGAACGACGACCCGCGCAAATGACGACGGTAGGCATCCTCGGCGGCGGCCAGCTCGCTCGCATGCTCGCGCTCGCGGGCGCGCCGCTCGGCCTGCGTTTCCTGGTAATGGACAACGTGGCCGACGCGTGCGCCGGTCAGTTCGCGCCGATGGTAGTGGGCGATTATCGCGACGAAGCGGCGCTTGCGGAATTCGCGTCGCGCGTCGACGTGGCCACCTTCGATTTCGAGAACGTGCCTGCCGAGTCGGCGCGTTGGCTGGCTTCGCGTATCGACGTATTCCCGAATCCGCACGCGCTGGCGATCGCGCAGGATCGGCTAGCCGAGAAGACGCGCTTCCGTGAGCTCGACATCCCGGTGCCGGCATTCGCCGCCGTCGACACGCTCGACGGACTGCGCGCGGCCGTCGAATCGATCGGTACGCCCTGCATCCTTAAGACGCGCCGGCTGGGCTACGACGGCAAGGGCCAGTTCCGCATCCGTCAGGCCAGCGATGTCGACGACGCATGGGCCGCGCTCGGCGCGCAGGCGTCGAAGGTGGGGCTGATCCTAGAGGCGTTCGTGAATTTCGAGCGCGAGCTGTCAGTGGTGGCGGTGCGCGGCCGCGACGGGCAGTTCCGCGCCTGGCCGCTCACCGAGAACTGGCATGTGGACGGCGTCTTGTCGGCGAGCCTCGCGCCCGCGTCGGTGCAGCCGCGGATGCGGGACGAGGCGGTGGACTACGCGCGCCGGCTCGCGGAATCGCTGGATTACGTCGGCGTGTTCGCGCTCGAGTTGTTCTGTCGAGGCGACAACCTTCTCGCGAACGAACTCGCGCCGCGCGTGCACAACTCCGGACACTGGACGATCGAGGGCAGCGAGACTTCGCAGTTCGAGAATCATCTGCGTGCCGTGCTGGGCCTGCCGCTCGGCGACACGCGGATGGTGGGGCGCGCCTGCATGCTGAACTGGGTGGGTGAACTACCTGATGCGCGGGCGGTTCTCCACGAATCCGGCGGGCACTGGCACGACTACGGCAAGGCGCCGCGCGCCGGTCGCAAGGTCGGGCACGCGACCGTGCGCGCGGACGATGATGGCGCGCTGGCCGAGACACTCGTGCGTGTCGGCGCCGCACTGAATCGGTCCGCTCAGGTCGAGCCGGTGGTCGCGAGGCTGACCTCGCGCTGAAACCCGCTCAGGCGCGGGGCGCGGCGACCGCTGGGGCGAACGAGCGCATCAGCCGCATCAGCCCGATGCCCTGCATCAGGTAGAACGCGACGACCGCCGCAGCGACAGCGAACGTGAGCGGGCTCGATGCCTGTGGCGTCATGTAGCCGCCGGTGGCAACGCGCCATGCGATGCGAGCCACCAGCAGCGCGGTGAGCGCGCCACCGATCCACGGGTTCGGCGTGTAGCCCGGTTGGCCGTCGACCGCGTCGACGCTCAGCAGTCGAAGCGCGAGCACGCCCAGCCCCGCACCCACGGCCCCACCGACGGCGATGCCCCAGTAATGCGCCGGGTTGATGGCCGCCATGGCGGCCAGCGCGGCCAGCGCCACGCTCATCACCGCGACGCGGACAGTGGTGCGCGACTGCCGCCACGGCTGCCATCCGAAGTGGCTGCGAATGCGCCGGTACAGCGCGAAGCAAACGACGGCGACGATGACGTACGGCATCAACTCGGGCGTGGTGCTGGCAGTCATCGTGCGTGCTTCCCCCTGGAAGTTCGAGCGTAGCGCAGCTCGCGGGTCGCGGAAACGAGAACGGCCGGATCGCCCGGCCGTTCGTTGCATCCACCGCCGAAACGGATCACTTCATGTTCGAAGCCACGAAGTCCCAGTTCACGAGGTTCCAGAACGCTTCGACGAACTTCGGCCGCGCGTTGCGATAGTCGATGTAGTAGGCGTGTTCCCACACGTCGCAGGTGAGCAGCGGCGTGTCGTCGGTGGCGACCGGCGTGTTCGCGTTCGACGTGCTTACGAGCGCCAGTGAGCCGTCCGGGCGCTGCACGAGCCAGCCCCAGCCCGATCCGAACGTACCGACGCAGGTCTTCGCGAATTCGTCCTTGAACGTCGCGAAGTCGCCGAATGCGAGGTTGATCGCGTCCGCCAGCTTGCCAGTGGGCTCGGCGCCGCCCTGGGGCTTCATGCAGTTCCAGAAGAACGTGTGGTTCCAGACCTGCGCCACGTTGTTGAACAGCGGCCCTTGGGCGCGACGGATGATGTCCACCAGCGGCATGTCGGCGAACTCGGTGCCCTCGATCATCTTGTTGGCGTTGTCGACGTACGCCTTGTGGTGCTTGCCGTAGTGGTAGTCGAGCGTTTCGGCCGACATGTGCGGCTCGAGCGCTGCGCGATCGTAGGGCAGGGGAGGAAGTTCAAGGGCCATGCGGAAACTCCTGGTGGGGGCGGGAGGCGTACAATTTTCCATTCTATCCCCACGCGCCATGACGGCCAGTTGCAGCGGCCGCATGCACAGGAGGCAGCCCATGAACGTCATGGAGCGCATGCAGACCGAGATCGACCGACATCCCGTTGTGCTCTTCATGAAGGGCACGCCGCAGTTCCCGATGTGCGGGTTTTCCAGCCGCACCGTGCAGGCGCTCAAGGCCGCCGGCGCGAAGGAGCTGCATACCGTCAACGTGCTGGAGGACCCGGAAGTGCGCGCGAACCTGCCGCGCCTGTCCAACTGGCCGACGTTCCCGCAGCTCTTCATCAACGGCGAGCTGATTGGCGGCTGTGACATCACCATGGAGCTGCTCGAATCGGGCGAACTCGCCCGGATCTTCAGCGAGACGCAGGGTCCGTGAGCGACGTTCCGGATCGTGAGCTGGACGGGCGCGTCGTTCTGGTAACCGGCGCGCACGGGGGCTTCGGAAGTGCCGTTGCGCAGGCGTGTGCGCGCGCGGGTGCAACGGTGGTGCTGTTGGGCCACCGGCCCCCGCGACTCAATCGCGTGTACGACCGGCTCGTGGCCGAGGGTGCGCAGGCCGCGTTGTATCCGCTCGACCTCGAGGGCGCTTCGCCCGACGACTACGCGCAGCTCGCCGAGCGGCTTGGCACCGAATTCGGGCGGCTGGACGGGCTTGTCCACTGTGCGGCGGAGTTTCGCGGCCTGACGCCGGTGGTGCATGCCGACCCTGCCGATTTCGCCCGTTCGCTGCATGTCGGGCTGACGGCGCCGTGGTGGCTGACGCAGGCGCTGCTGCCGGTCCTCTCGCAGTCGGCCGACGCCTCCGTGGTATTCACGCTGGACTCGCCCGAGCGCGTCGGTGCCGCCTACTGGGGTGGGTACGGCGTCTCGCACTTCGGGCTGCAGGGCGTCGTCAGGATCCTGGATGCCGAACTCGCCAACGGGCCGGTTCGCGTCAGCGGGCTGATGCCGGGCCCGATGCGCACGACGTTGCGCGCACGTGCCTGGGTGGAGGAGACGGACCGCCAGGCCGTCGACCCGTCGACGTATGCGCCGGCGGCGGTGGAACTTCTCTCGTCCGCTGGCCGCGCGCGCCGCGGCACGGTGTGGGCGCCGGCGCCGGTCGCGCCCTGATCATCGCGCCATGACCATCGCCTCGGCTGCGCTGCTGCTGTTCCTGATCCTCGACCCGCTCGGGAACATTCCGGTGTTCCTGAGCCTGCTGCGTGTCCTGCCGCCGGCCCGCCAGCGCATCGTCCTCGCGCGCGAACTGCTTATCGCGCTGGGCGTGCTGTCGGCATTCCTGTGGGGCGGCAAGTACGGCCTGGAGCTGATGCACCTGCGGCAGGAGTCGGTGTCGATCGCCGGCGGTATCGTTCTGTTCCTGATCGGCATCCGGATGATCTTCCCGCCACCGGAAGGCCTGATGGGCGAGATCCCGGATGGCGAGCCCTTCATCGTGCCGATGGCGATCCCGCTGATCGCCGGGCCGTCGGGCATGGCCGCCGTGATGCTGATGGGCAGCAACGAGCCCGGCCGCCTCGGCGACTGGAGCATCGCGCTGCTGATCGCCTGGGCGGCGACGTCCGTGATCCTGTTCTCGGCCACGGTCCTCTACCGGTTTCTCGGCGTGCGAGTCCTGACCGCGCTGGAGCGGCTGATGGGCATGCTGCTGGTCGCGATCTCGGTCCAGATGTTCCTGGACGGGCTGTCGGCCTACCTGCGCTGAAGGCTTAAGCCGGCGCCGCCCGCGTTTCAGATTGAGCGTCACGGCACTGTCATGGCCGCGACCTAGCATGTTAATCTCATGTTAACCACGATCGGGGCGGGGAGCCCCGGGCGTGCCATTCCCGTCCGACGTGTCCATCGAGGCCTCCGTATGACCCATACCAGCCGACTCCGGCTGTCCAAGCTGACGCTTGGCCTGTTTGCCGCCCTTGCTGCTTCCACCGCGTTCGCGCAGAGCACCTCCGCCGGCCTGAATGGCGTCGTGACCGATGCAGGCGGCCGTCCGGTCGCGGGCGCCGACGTCACGATCGTGCACGTCGAGTCGGGCACGGTCAGCCATGCGACCACCGACGCGAACGGTCGCTACAACGCGCGCGGCCTTCGCGTCGGCGGCCCGTACACGATCACGATCAACCAGGCGGGCGCCGGCACGGGCCGTCAGGAAGGCGTGTATCTCGGGCTGGACCAGGTCGCCGACGTGGACCTGCACCTCGCCCAGACCGACGTGCAGCTCGGCTCCGTCGTGGTGAAGGGCAAGGCGACGTCGCAGTACTTCGGCGCCGACATGAAGGGCCTGAGCACCAATCTGTCGCGTCGTGACCTCGACCGCATGCCGGCCCCGGACCGTTCGATCCAGAACGTCGTGCGCGCCGATCCCCGCATCGTCATCACCGACCGCGACCGTGGCGCGTTCTCGGCCGCCGGCCAGAACTTCCGCTACAACAGCATCACCGTCGACACCATCCAGGCGGGCGACCCGTTCGGCCTGAACGACAACGGCCTGCCGACCAAGGGCACGCCGATCTCGCAGGACGCGATCGAGAGCTACAACATCTCGACCGCCAACTTCGATGTCGCCACCCGCCGCGGCGTCGGCGCGTGGGTCAATGCCGTCACCAAGAGCGGCACGAACGACTTCCACGGCTCCGTCTACTACGTCTACCAGAACGCCGACAAGATGATCGGCGAGAACCAGTCCGGCGCGAAGTGGACCGGTTTCACCAAGGACACGACGATCGGCGCCACCCTCGGCGGCCCGATCGTGAAGGACAAGCTGTTCTTCTTCGCGAGCTATGAAGAAGGCAAGAAGTCCGGCCCGGGCGCCCCGTATGGCCCGTCGGACTCCAACGCGACGCTCAAGGTTCCGGGTGTAACGCAGGCGCAGCTCGACGCGATCATCGCCGCCGCGAAGGCGAAGGGGCTGACCCCGGGCGACCTGACCGCGTCCAACATCGACACCGACAGCAAGCGCGGCCTCGTCAAGTTCGACTGGAACATCAACGAGCAGCACCGCGCCAGCCTGCGTCTGAGCGAGACGAAGGAAATCGAGCCGATCGTCACCAACGCGACCACGTCCGGCGCCAACCCGCGCCTGCCGCTGTCGAGCAACTGGTACGTCCTCGACAAGAAGAACACCAGCTACGCGCTGAGCCTGTACGACGACTGGACCAGCAACTTCTCCACCGAAGCGTCCATCGGCTACAACGAGTTCACGCAGAACCGCGCCCCGCTGGTGGGCGGACCGCAGCCGGAAATCACGATCCGTACGGGCGTGAACCCGGTGACGGGCGTGCCGCTCGACGGCACGGGCCCGGGCGTGACGTTCGGTACCGAGTTCTCGACGCAGGCCAACCGCCTCGCGGTGAAGACCTGGAACGGCTATTTCGCAGGCACCTGGTACGCCGGTGACCACGTCCTCAAGGGCGGCTTCGACTACCAGCGCGACGACTTCTACAACCTGTTCCTGCAGAACTATTACGGGTCGTACGAGTTCAACTCGCTCGCGGACTTCAACTCCGGCAACTACCGCCGCTATCGCGTCGCCCTGCCGGCGCCGGGCTATGCGCTCGGCAACGTCGCCGCCGAGTTCCGCATGACGCAGTACGGCCTGTTCCTGCAGGACACGTGGCAGGTCAACGATCGCCTGTCGGTCCAGTACGGCGTTCGTTACGACCTGCCGTACGTGGACCCGGCGCCGACGCTGAATCCGTGCTTCGCGGCCGCACCCGGCGCCCAAGGCGCCCAGGGTTCGCCCGCGGTCTGCTACCTGCGCTCCAACACGGCCCCGGGCAACACGGCGTCGGCGACGGGTGGTTACGGGTACCCGAACACCGGCACGATCGACGGCAACGGCGTAGTGCAGCCGCGCGCTTCGTTCAACTTCAGCATCGACGAGAACACGCAGCTGCGTGGCGGCGCCGGGCTGTTCGTGTCGAACACGCCGGCGGTGTGGGTCGCGAACCCGTACTCCAATAACGGTGTGGCGGTTGCGAGCTACGACGTGAACCATTCGGGCCCGCGCGTCACCGGGGATCCGGTATTCAGCATCGACCCGTTCAACCAGGGCGTACCGGGCGGCACGCGGACGCTTCCGGGGCAGGGCACGTCGCAGATGAACGTCAGCGTCGTCGATCCTGACTTCCAGATGCCGTCGGTGGCCAAGTACACGATCGGCATCGACCACACGTTCCCGCTGTTCGGTGGCACGGTCGCGTCGGCCGAGCTGCAGCACATCGACGTGGTCAAGGGCATCAAGTACGACAACCTCAACCTCGGCGCGCCCACCGGCACGCTGCCCGACGGCCGCCTCAGCTACGCGAAGACGCCGAACGCTGCGCCGGGTGGTGCCAACACGAACCGCTGGAACGCGAATCCGTCGTTCGGCCAGCAGGTCATCCTGCTGACCAATACGGACAAGGGCCAGTCGGACAGCCTGACGCTGTCGCTGCGGCGGCCGTTCTCGAACAACTGGGCTGCGTCGCTGGCGTACACGTTCACCCGCGCCACGGACGTCAATCCGGGTGCGTCGAGCGTGGCGAACAGCAGCTTCCAGAACCGCTCGTGGATCAACCCGAACGACGACGAACTTGGCACCTCGAACTACCAGATCCCGAACCGCGTCCTCGCGCAGGTGACCTGGCAGCACAAGTTCTTCGGCAGCTACGCGACCAGCATGTCCGCGCTGTATGACGGTCACAACGGTGCGCCGTACAGCTGGATCTTCGGCAACGACGTCAACGGCGATTCGTACTTCCGCGACCTGGCCTACATCCCGGCCGGCCCGCAGGACGTGCAGTTCGCCACCGGCACGACGGAAGCGGCGAAGCAGTCGTTCTTCGACTACATCGCGTCGAACCCGGAACTGGCGCGCTACCGCGGCAAGATCTTCGATCGCAACGAAGACCGCGCCCCGTGGGTGAACCAGCTCGACCTGACGTTCTCGCAGGAAATCCCGGGCTTCATGAAGGGCCACAAGGGCGAAGTGCGCCTCGACATCTTCAACGTGCTGAACATGTTGAACAAGGATTGGGGCGTCGAGTACCGCGCGTCGTTCCCGCTCGAGCGCGTGCTGGCCGACGAGGCTGGTGTGCAGAACGGCAAGTACGTCTACGACATCTCGCGCTACCTCGTGAACGGCGTGTACTCGCCGCAGGCCCTGCGCCCGAACGAGAGCCAGACGCCGTCGCAGCGTTGGTCCGCACTGCTGACGCTTCGCTACAAGTTCTGATCGCAACACGCAGTCGAAACACGGAGGCGGCCGGGGAAACCCGGCCGTTTTCCTTTGGTGACGCGGCTGAGATAGAGTCGCCCGATTAAGAAGACAGATCACATGAACGCAGCAATGGACTTCGCCACCAGCATTCCCCTTCCGACCGTCGACGCGCGGATCTATCCGCGCAACGGGCTGGACATACTCTCGCGCGCCGAAGTCGCGCGACTTCGCGACGCGTCAACCGGCGGCATGCACGAGCTGCTGCGGCGTTGCGCGCTCGCCGTGCTGACCAGTGGCAGCACCAGCGACGACCCGCGCGCGGCGCGCGATCTCTACCCGACATTCGATATCCAGGTGCAGCAACAGGATCGCGGCGTGCGCATCGACCTGCTCAACGCGCCCGCGATGGCGTTCGTCGACGGCGAGCTCATCCACGGCGTCGCCGAGCTTCTCGCCGCGGTCGTGCGAGACCTGGCCTACACGGCGATCGAGCTGGGAGAGAACTGCGGCCGGGACCTCGAAAGCAGCGAAGGCATCACCGACGCCGTCTTCAGCCTGCTGCGCAATGCGCGCGTGCTGCAGCCCGGCGATCCGAACCTTGTCGTGTGCTGGGGCGGCCACTCGATCAACCGCGACGAATACCTCTACACGAAGCAGGTCGGTTACGAGCTCGGCCTGCGCGGCATCGATATCTGCACCGGCTGCGGCCCGGGCGCGATGAAGGGGCCGATGAAGGGCGCGACCATCGCGCACGCCAAGCAGCGTCGGCGCCGCATGCGCTACATCGGCATCACCGAGCCCGGGATCATCGCGGCGGAATCGCCGAACCCGATCGTCAACCACCTGGTGATCATGCCGGACATCGAGAAGCGCCTCGAGGCGTTCGTCCGCATGGGCCACGGCATCATCGTGTTCCCCGGCGGCGTCGGCACGGCGGAGGAAATCCTCTACCTGCTCGGCATCCTGCTGCGCGAAGAAAACCGCGACCTGCCGTTTCCGCTCATCCTTACCGGCCCGACGGCGTCTGCGCCGTACTTCGAGCAGATCGACCGGTTCCTGCGGCTCACGCTGGGCGAAGCTGCGACGTCACGCTACGAGATCGTCGTGGGTGAACCGCGCGAGGTCGCGGCGCGCATGTCCAAGGGGCTCAAGCGCGTGCGCGAGCAGCGCATCGGTCACCGCGATTCGTTCTTCTTCAACTGGTCGATCGACATTCCGCTGCCGTTCCAGCGCCCGTTCGTACCCACGCATGAGGCGATGGCGGCGCTCGACCTGCACCACGGCCGGAAGCCGCATGAGCTCGCGGCGGATCTTCGACGCGCGTTCTCGGGCATCGTGGCGGGCAACGTGAAGGAAGACGGCATCCGTCGTGTCGAGGAGTTCGGCCCGTTCGAGATCCACGGCGACGAGGACATCATGCAGGCCCTCGACGCGTTGCTGCGCGGCTTCGTGCAGCAGCACCGCATGAAGATCGCAGGTGACTATCGGCCGTGTTACCGGGTTGTGACCTGACAGCAAGGCGCGTCAGGGGCGCGGAGCAGTACTCAGTTTCGGCAGCCGGACGGTGGCGACGAAGTGTTCGCCCTCCGTCCGCGTCTCGACGCTGCCAACGCCGCCCGTAAGCGCTTCGATTCGTGCCTGTGATGCCGACAGGCCTACCCCGTGGCTGTGGGGGCGGGGTGCGTCACCCAGTACCAGTGCATTGCGAACGCGAACCAGCACGTGCCGCGCTGTTTCACTCAGCGTGATCTCGACACGGCCACCCCGCTCGATCCGTTCCACACCGTGGCGGATTGCGTTCTCGACCAGTGGCTGGATCGACAGTGCCGGCACGCGCACGCGCGGGATCTCGGCCGGCAACTCCCACTCGACGCGTAGCCTTTCGCCGAACCGCATCGCTTCGATGTCGAGGTATCGCCGGACGAGGTCGAGTTCCTCCTCGAGCGGGATGTCGCGCGGCCCGGCCAGCGCGGCCCGGAATAGATCGGCCAGGTCCAGCAGGAGCTGCTCGGCGCGCTCGGGATTGCGGTGCACCAGAGCCGCGCCCGTATTCAGCGTATTAAAAAGGAAATGCGGACGAATCCTTGCCTGCAGTGATTCGAGGTCGGCCTGCTTCGCGCGCACGGCGGCCTTGCGGGCGGCCCAGTGGTTCTGGAACGCCGCCAAGCCCAGTAACCCGACCACCGTCGCGAGTGCCCCGATACGCAGGATCAACCCGCCCCACGACAAGCCGGGCTCGTCGATCCAGCTGGGTCCGAGGATGGCGCGCGCGGCGATAGAAACCAACAACGCATTTGCCACGAGTAGTGCCAGGGCGAGGCGCGCGATCACCTGCGGCGACCGGAGACGCAGCCGCTCTCGCGCTACGTAGAGCATGCCGAGCGACAACAGCGTTATCCACTGGATCAGCAACGAAGCCAACGCGAAATAGGTCCAGTACGAGTGGCGACCTCCCGGCGCCAGCGTAAGCACCAGTGCTAGGCACTCGCCCGCGAGGACCACCCAGGCAAGTGCGCGTGACTGCCACAGCGCGTCGAGTGGGCGGTGGGTCGGGAGTCCGGAGTGCTGTAGTGGTCGGGGTCGCATTTCCGCCATCATGCCGGGCGGCCGAGCTGTCCGAAACGGTTGTTGGCGATTCGCCGAGTCGGCGCGCGTCACACTATTCCGAATCCGGGAGCCATTCGGGCACCCCGGCGGACCGCCCGTCACGCATTGCTTCACCGCGGCGGGCCGGCGTCGTACAGTCCGAGCCATAGGTAATGGGGGAAGCCATGTTCCGCAGGAACCGCGGGTTCAGCCTGCTCGAATTGATCGTGACGATGGCCGTCATCGCGATCATCGTCGGCATCGCCGTGCCCAGCTTCAACAGCATGATCGCCCGCTCACGGATAAGCGCCGGCGCGAACCAGCTCGTCGCCGGGATCCAGACGGCCAGGCTCCTAGCGCTGCGCTCCAACGCGCGCGTGGATTTGTGCCCGAGCACCGATGGCTCCACGTGCTCGGGAAGCGATTGGCGCCACTTCGCCATCATCATGCGAAAGGGCGGCACGCCCACGCCTCAGCGAGACGTCCAGATTAACGGCACCGGCATCGTCGCCGTCGGGAGCCCGTTAGTCTCCGCTTCCAACAAGATCTGGTTCCTCGCCGATGGTTTCGCGCGCACCGGCACCTCCACGGCGCCGGGAAAGGGCACGGTCAGTATCTGCACCACGCGACTCTCCAGCGAGAACGCCCGGGACGTGCAAATCAACGCGAGCCGCGTGAGTGTCGAGCGGCCCACACGCGCAGGCTGCGGTTCGCCTGGCGAACCTTTGGATACCACGCTATGAATCGCGTCCATTCCTCGAAGCAATCCGGTATAGGCCTGATCGAGGTCCTCATCGCTGTCCTGATCCTCGGCATCGGCATGCTCGGCATTGCGGCGCTGCAGACGATGACGCTCCGGAACGTCGGCAGTTCCGCCGAACGCACGCAGGCGGTTATGCAGACCTACGCGATGCTCGACACGCTGCGTGCCCAGCGGGCCGCAGCGGTCGCAGGTTCCTTCAATACGGGCGGCGATTTCCAGTGCTCCAGCGCGACCGCGTTCGGCACGCCGGGGACACTGGACGGTTGGCTGGCCGATATTCGACAGACCGTCGCGCCGTCGGCATGTGGCCAGGTTTCCTGCAGCGCGGCCGGCACCTGCACGATCGACGTCCGCTGGAGCGAGGCGCGTGCCACCGGCGGGAGCCCCACGAATCCAACGCGTGTAACGACGGTGAGCAGGCTATGAGCATGGAAACGATGGCGGGGGCCCGGCGCCAACAGCACGGTTTTACGCTCATCGAGTTGATGATTGCCCTCGTGTTGGGGCTGGTGGTTGTTGCGGCCGCAGGCGGTGTCTTCCTGTCGAACAAGAAGATCTACGGCGCCGCTGCCACCACGGGTCGCCTGCAGGAAAACCAGCGCGCCGCATTCGAATTGTTGGCTCGCGACATCCGCGAGGCCGCGGGCTCGCCCTGTTCCGGCAGCCCGCCGGTAAACATGCTTCAGAGTCGCGCTGCAACGTTCTGGTCGCAGTTCCCCAATGGGCTGACGGGCACGAACGGCACCGGCACGAACCCTGATTCGGTCGATCTGTACATGGCCAACGATGGCGAAGTGCAGATCACGAGCCATGACAACCCTTCGGCCGTCCTTGACGTGAGCGACAACTCGGGCGTGGCTGTCGGCGACATCCTGATGGCCTGCAATGCGGA
The DNA here is from genome assembly GCF_008274655.1 of Cognatilysobacter lacus. GTDB lineage: Bacteria > Pseudomonadota > Gammaproteobacteria > Xanthomonadales > Xanthomonadaceae > Cognatilysobacter > Cognatilysobacter lacus. Next base: position 29,302 of record NZ_VTRV01000002.1, read on the forward strand.
CGTTTCGATCGTCTTCCAGGTGACCATGCTGCCGTCGGGAACGATTCAGCACAACGGCGGCGGTAGCTCGGGCAATTGCGGACAGGAGTTCCAGCATCGGAACCCGGACCTAAGCAAGTGCGCCGGCGCCTCTCAGGATTTCGGCTACTGCTTCGTCATTCCGCCCGGCCATCATCCGGGTCCGGGCTGCACGCGCATCGGCCAAGGGCCGGCTTCGGTGGTGCGCTTGTCGGTGGTGCGATGGGAAATCAAGGACAACGGGCGTGGCGGCAAGTCGCTGTACCGCTCGATCTATTTGCCGACGCCAACCGGGCTATCACTGACGGCGAGCAGTTCGGCGGAAATCGCGGAAGGCGTTACGGACATGCAGCTCAAGTACCAATCGGACAGCTCGGCGGCTTTCCAGGACGCGCCAGTCGCCGACTGGAAGCATGTGGTCGCGGTGCAGGCGATGCTGCGCGCCCAGGCGGTGGAGGGGGCGGTCCAAGGCGAGGACATCAAGGGGACCGATCACCAGGCATTGACGAGGGTCATGACCAGCACGATCGCGCTCCGCAACCGGGCTGCGCTGCTGTGAGCCGGCGACACACCCCGGTGGTTGCCGGACGCAGTGGCGAGAGCGGTGCGGCCCTCGTGGTCGTGCTGTTCCTGCTTCTGATCATCACGCTGCTCGGCTTGGCATCGATGCGCGGCGCCATCCTTCAGGAACGAATGGCTGGCGCGACCTACGGTCGTAGCTTGGCGTTTCAGGCAGCCGAAACGGCGTTACGTACCGCCGAGGCGAGCATCGTTGATACCAGGCCCACGGTTCCCGCAACGGGCTGTCTCAACAGCGTCTGCGTGCAGCCGACGCCGGGCGCAGCTCCGGTGTGGACCACCGCCTCGTTCTGGGGCACGTCGGGCAATTCAACATCGATCAGCACCGGGATCGTCGACACGTTGGCCGCCTACACGATCGAGGACTACGGCCTCGCGCAGTCGCAGGAATGCGCCGATGCATCCGGTACCAAGCCGCTCGACATGTCGGCGCCTCCGTGCGTTGCGGAGATCCACGTCTATCGCATCACGTCTCGTGCCCAGACGACCTCGGGCGCCGAAGTAATGCTGCAGTCGCTCTTCCGGGCGCCCTGAGGATCTTGAAATGACGATTTCCGCCACGCCTCGCATGCGCTCCGGCGCCCTCGCTGCCGCTGTCGCAGCGATCCTCCTGGGCGGTGTGCAATCGTCGCCGGTACAGGCGGCAAGCAGCTTCCCTGACTATCCCCTGCAGTCGGGGGCGGGCACGGTTCCACCCAACATCCTCTTCATGCTCGACAACTCGGGCTCGATGGCGGACTCGTTCATGCCCGTTCCCGGGCTGGCGGCGATGACCGATGTCAGCCTCGCGTCCGCCAAGGCGTTCAATTCGCTCGCCTACGACCCGAGCGTGACCTACAGCCCCTGGGACACGACCGACACCAGCGGAAGCGCGACAACGGTACCCGGCGGCACCACGTATGGCGCGGTGTATCTCGACGACACCCAAGCCACCACGACCGGCAGCATCGGTGGCAACGCACGCAGCGTGTTCTACGTCCTGCGGAATACGAGTGCGCCCGCAACGGCGACGAGTTACGACCGTTACCGCATCGACTCGAGCGGCACGGTCCAGAAAGCCTCTGTCACGTCGGTCAACACCGATGGGACTCTGTCGATAGCTGCGATGGCGCAGGGCGCCTACACCGACTACAGCGTCTCGCTCCCGGGCAACACGGGCTCGTCCGCATCCGTGTACCTGACCCCGGTCGGTACGTGGAGCGGCGACGCCGACATGTACGTCACGTGGAACGGTTCGACGCCGACCACCTCGAATTACCAGTGCGTTTCGGCGGGCGACACCGCCACCGAGAAGTGCGACCTGAACTACTACGGGGCGGTCACGCTGAAGGTGCGTGTCTACGCGTACTCGGCTACGCAGGCGCTCCAGCTCCAGGTCAAGTCGACCCGGTTCGGCACGGAAACCGCGGCGGTGCCGTCGACGCGATCCAACGCGAACGAAGTCACGAACATCGCGACCTGGTATTCATTCCACCGGACGCGAATGAAGGTCGCGAAAGCCGGCGCCAGTCGCGCGTTCATCGGTTTGGGCAGTGGTTTCCGCGTCGGGTACGACACGATCAATGCGGATAACGGCACTCCCAACACGACGATGCGGTATCCGATCCCCGTCGGGACGAACAGTGCCCGGTTCGAGGGCGCGAACAAGGTAGCCTGGTTCACCCGCCTGCAGGCGCAGTCGGCAGGCGGTGGTACGCCGCTTCGCAGCGCGCTGAAGCGAGCGGGCGTGTACTACCAGACCGCCGAGCCGTGGACGGACGGCACGGGCACGGCGGAACAGGCCTGCCGCGCCAGCTACACGCTGCTTTCGACCGACGGTTTCTGGAACTCCGATAGCGGGTTCAGCATCGGCGGTGACATCGATGGCGATGGCGCGGCGGACACGCTGGCCGACGTAGCCAAGTATTTCTGGCAGACCGACCTGCGTACGTCATTGGACAACCTTGTCCCGACGACGACGAAGGACACCGCCAACTGGCAGCACATGGGCCTGTTCGGTGTGTCGATCGGCCAGCAGGGCACGCTGCCGGTAACCAGCACGCCGCCGACGACTTGGCCGAACCCGACCCTGATCGAAGATGCGCGACGCATCGACGACCTGTGGCATGCGTCCGTCAACGCGCGCGGCGCCTTCATCGTCGCCTCCCAGGCGGACGAGTACGCCAAGGCGCTGAAGAGCGCGCTCGACAACATCAAGGAGCAGGTCGCTTCGGGCTCCAACCTGACGGCGAACGGCAATTCGCTGAATAGTGGTTCGCAGATCTTCCAGGCGATGTTCACCTCGCGCCTGTGGTCCGGCGACATCAAGGCCTTCGACATCAGCGCTGGCGGAATCGCGGTGACGCCGGACTGGTCACTCGCCACGCAGGCGAACGACCCGTCGACGAACTTCGCTAGCCGTCCCGTGATGACCTGGTACAACGGCGCCGGGGCGACGTTCGACACCACGCATGTAGCAACCCCGAGCCAGTTCGCTCGCACCGGGACGCCAGCCGTCACGGCCGCGGACAACATCGCGTACATCAAGGGCAACCGTTCCCTTGAAATCCAGAACGGCGGCACGCTGCGCGACCGTCGCTCGCCGGTGGGCGACATCGTCAACTCGTCGCCGTTCTACCAGCGCGAGACGGGGATGATGTTCATCGGCGCCAACGACGGCATGTTGCACGGCGTGGACTCCGACACCGGCAACGTGCTGTTCTCCTACGTGCCGGCCGGCATCGACGTTCCGTCGCTCGCGTCGCTCAGCGACCCGTACTACTACCACCACTTCTTCGTGGACGGGCAGATGGACGTGTCCACGCTGGCGCAGGGTTCGAACAGGAACATCCTGGTGTCCGGCTTGGGCCGCGGCGGCAAGGGCGTGTTCGCGCTCGACGTCACCGGCGTGAAGACCAACGGGTTCCTTGCCAGCAACGTTCTGTGGGACAAGACGGGCGTTGCAGACAATGACATGGGCTATGTCCTGGGCCAGCCGCTGGTCCGCCTGGGCAACAACGGCAGCTCGCTCGCCATCGTCGGAAATGGCGTCGAAAGCACCAACGGCAAAGCGGTGCTCTACATATATGTGCTCAGTTCCACCGGCGCTATTACGTCGACCCTAAAGTTCGACACGCTCATCGCCGGCGGCAACGGCATGTCCGAGCCGCGCGCCGCGGATACAGATGGCAACGGCACGGTCGACACGATCTACGCCGGCGACCTGAAGGGCAATCTGTGGAAGATCGACGTGAGCAATAGCTCGACGTCGCGTTGGGGCTTCGCCTTCGCCTCCAGCAATGGCAACAACGGCACGCCGCTTCCGATGTTCACCGCGCTCGATCCGTCAGGTGTCGCGCAGCCCATCACCGGGGCGGTGGCACTTGCACGCGAGCCGGGCTCAGCGAGGATCTTCGTGAATTTCGGCACCGGCAAGCTGCTGTCGCAGTCCGATGTCGTAACGCAGTCGTCGGTAGAGCAGACGCAGACCCTCTACGGGCTGATCGACGAAGGCAACCGGATTACCTCGTACACGGACCTGCAACAGCGCAGCATCGCCTACGTCGGGGTCGATTCTGCCGGCCGCACCGCCCGTAGTTTCGAGGCCTATTCGGTGCTTCCCTCGGGCAAGCGCGGTTGGTACCTGAATCTCGCGACCAATGCTCAGTCATACGCGCGGGGCGAACGCGTTGTCACCGCGCCGTTGATCCGCGGCCGGGCCACGTGGGTGTCGTCGATCATCCCGAACTTGGCCGAGGGCTGTGCGAACACCGGCAAGGGTTTCCTGAACGTGCTCGACGTATTCACGGGTACCAACCCCGAGACGGGAAGCTTCATCGACGTCAACGGAAACGGTCACGGCGACGACAAGATCTCCGTCTCGGGCACGCAGCCTTCGGACGGAAACGGTTTTGTGTCTTCGATCGACCTCGGCGTGGCCATGCCCGGGCAGCCGGTGCAGATCGGCGACACCGTAGCAGTGGGCGGTTCCAACGCCAGGACCGGTTCCGTGCGCAAGACCGGCAGCGGCGACCGACCGCAGCGGTTGAACTGGCGCGAAATCATCAACCGCCAGTAACAGAACGAACAGGGAAACGAACCACATGAAGCAGCAACGCGGCTTTACGCTTATCGAGCTCATGATCGTGGTGGCGATCATCGCGATCCTGGCGGCGATCGTGATCCCGAGTTACAAGACGCACATGCAACGGACGCGTCGCGCAGCGGCGGCGGCCTGTCTGACCGAGCAAGAGCAGTTCATGGAGAGGTATTACACGACCAACATGAAGTACTCGGGGGCCGCGCTCCTGCCCGCCTCGACGGGCTGTCGCGCCGACGTCGCCGCGTTCTACACAATCAGTTTCGCTTCCGGCTCCCCCGACGACACGTCATTTACCGTGCAAGCCACTCCGATCGGATCCCAGGTAGGCGAATCATGCGGGACGCTCACGGTGAACCAGCTAGGCACGAAAACGCCCAGTAGTTGCTTCTAGCGCCGGAAAAAGAAAAAAGGCCGGACAGAGTCCGGCCTTTTTCATATCTGGCGCCCGAAGTTGGACTCGAACCAACGACCCCCTGATTAACAGTCAAGTGCTCTAACCGGCTGAGCTATTCGGGCGGGGAGCCGCATTTTAGAGCGTCCGGGCCTCAGGTCAAGCGCGCGGGCAATCCGCGCGGTCGCGTTCGACGCGGACTCGGCCCGCATTGTTGACGATGACGCGTGCTCGCGCAGTCGGCCCGGCGCACAGATTGAGCGTCAGGTTGGTGCCCGAGGCCCAGCCGGTGGACTGGAAGCGTATGCGTTCCCGCCCCACCGTCGACCGAAGGCTGAGGCCCCTCGGTACGGCTTCGATGCGGCTGACGATATCGCCGCTGGAAGGCTGCCCGTCCCCGTCACCGTCGAGAAAGACGATCCAGCCACTCGACCAGTCCTGGCCCCCGGAACACCGGGTCCCGTCGCCGGACGGGCACAGTTCGACGACCCGGTTTCGTGAGACGGCCTCGATCCTCGCCAGCGCGAGGGACGACGTGGCGTCGGCCAACGCGGAATTCGCACGCATGCGCGACGTGAGCCCGGAAACGGCCGGAACGCCGATCGCAAGGATGGTCGACGCAACAGCCAGCGTGATCACGAGTTCGACCAGTGTGAAGCCGCGGGTTTGAAGGGCAGGGCGCATCGTTGGTGCCGTCCGTAGAGTGCGTATACGTTCGACGCAACCGGCAACGCGGTCTGTGGGGCCGCGCCGTTCGCAGCCGTCGGAAAAGTCCCATCTAACGTTCATCCCGGCCGACTAAACTTGTCGGATGAATTCAGGCTCCCCTGCCGTGCACGACACCAGCGGCCGCTTCCAACTCGTCTCCCCTTATTCCCCCGCGGGCGACCAGCCGCAGGCGATCGATCGCCTGGCTGCCAGCTTCGAGGCCGGCCTGGCGCACCAGACGCTGCTTGGCGTCACCGGCTCCGGCAAGACCTACACGATCGCGAACGTGGTCGAGAGGATCCAGAAGCCGACGATCGTGATGGCGCCCAACAAGACGCTCGCGGCACAGCTGTACGGCGAGTTCAAGTCGTTCTTCCCGCACAACGCGGTCGAGTATTTCGTCAGCTACTACGACTACTACCAGCCCGAGGCCTACGTCCCGTCGAGCGACACCTTCATCGAGAAGGACAGCTCGGTGAACGAGCACATCGAGCAGATGCGGCTTTCGGCCACCAAGGCGCTGCTGGAGCGGCGCGACGTCATCATTGTCTGCACGGTTTCGGCGATCTACGGCCTCGGCGACCCCGGCGAGTACCACCGGATGGTGCTGCACATGACGCGCGGGGATCGCATCGAGCAGCGCGAGCTGATCCGGAAGCTGACCGAGATGCAGTACTCCCGCAACGACACCGAACTGCGTCGCGGCTCGTATCGCGTGCGCGGCGAAGTGATCGACGTGCACCCGGCCGAAAGCGAAAACGACGCCATCCGCATCGAGCTGTTCGATGGCGAGGTCGAGCAGCTGTCCGCGTTCGATCCGCTCACCGGCGAAGTCTTCCGCAAGCTGCCGCGGTACACGATCTATCCCAAGTCGCACTACGTGACGACGCGCAAGACCGTGCTCGAGGCCGTCGATACGATCAAGGACGAGCTTCGCGAGCGGCTCGAGCAGCTTTACGCGCAGAACAAGCTGGTGGAGGCGCAGCGGCTGCAGCAGCGCACGCAGTTCGACCTGGAGATGCTCGCGGAAGTCGGGTTCTGCAACGGCATCGAGAACTACTCGCGCCACATGACCGGCCAGCTTCCCGGCGAGCCGCCGCCGTGCCTGTTCGACTACGTGCCGGCCGACGCGCTGATGGTGGTCGACGAATCACACGTGACGGTTCCGCAGGTCGGCGCCATGTTCAAGGGCGACCGGTCGCGCAAGGAAACGCTGGTCGAATTCGGCTTTCGCCTGCCGTCGGCGCTCGACAACCGGCCGCTGAAATTCGAGGAGTGGCAGCAGCGGGCGCCGCGCGCGATCTACGTGTCGGCGACGCCGTCAAAGTACGAGCTGGAAAAGTCGGAGGGCGAAATCGTGGAGCTGGTCGTCCGGCCGACCGGATTGATCGACCCGGAGGTCGAAGTGCGCCCCGTGGCGACGCAGGTCGACGATCTCCTCGGCGAGATCAACAAGCGCGTCGCGATGGGCGACCGCGTGCTGGTGACCACGCTGACCAAGCGCATGGCCGAGAACCTCACCGAATACCTGAGCGAGCACGACGTCAAGGTGCGCTACCTGCACTCTGACATCGACACGGTCGAGCGCGTCGAGATCATCCGCGACCTGCGACTCGGCAAGTTCGACGTGGTCGTCGGCATCAACCTGCTGCGCGAAGGCCTGGACATGCCGGAGGTGTCGCTCGTCGCCATTCTGGACGCAGACAAGGAGGGCTTCCTGCGTTCGGCGGGCTCGCTCATCCAGACGATCGGGCGCGCGGCGCGAAACCTGCGCGGCAAGGCGATCCTGTATGCGGACGTGGTGACGAGGTCGATGAAGATCGCAATCGACGAAACGGACCGCCGTCGCGCCAAGCAGGTGGAATACAACACCGAGCACGGCATCACGCCGCAGTCGGTGGTGCGGCCGATCAAGGACATCCTCGAAGGCGCGCGAAGCGAGCCCGAGGACGGCAAGGGCAAGTCCAAAACGACGCGTCGCGTCGCCGAGCCGGAGACGAATTACGCAGCGCTCAGCCCGGCGCAGCTGTCGTCGCGCATCAAGGCGCTGGAGCAACAGATGTACCAGCACGCGCGCGACCTGGAGTTCGAGGCCGCCGCGAACGTACGCGACCAGCTTCGCAAGCTGAAGGAGGCCGGCTTCGCGGCGTGACGCGGCTTGCTGCTGGCCAGCGGGCTGGCTACACTGTGCGCCCCTTGCCGGGTGAGTTTTCGGCAGCGGGCGGTTAGCTCAGCGGTAGAGCACTACCTTGACATGGTAGGGGTCACAGGTTCGAACCCTGTACCGCCCACCAACAACATCAGTAGCTAGACCTTATGTCGACCCTTTCTGGGTAGGTGCTACGGAAGAAGTACGAAAGCGCCCCGTTCGCGGGGCGCTTTTTTTTCGCCCCGACGAGGCGAGCGATGCCCCGCGCTACGAGAGCTATCGGCTCGGCGGTTGAGTTGGTCGCGGAAGCTTTTGGCCGGCACGGTTGTCACGCCTAGGCTGCGTCCCGCCGCCGGACACGTTGCTGACCGTCGCTTAAGACGGGAAGCCCAACGGGTTGCGTATCGCAATGCGAACCATTATCATTAGCATCTCAACTCGGGGAACACTCAATGGCTCGCTTTCTAGTCCTTTGCTTCCTGTCGCTGCTGAGCTTCGGTGTGTTCGCATCCGACGCAGCGGAGGCGACGGTGACCATCAAGGACCACAGGTTCTTCCCTGCTGAGCTCAGAGTGCCGGCCGGCCGCAAGGTAAGGCTGACGGTGATCAACCAGGACGCCACGCCGGAGGAGTTCGAAAGCTACGAGCTGAACCGCGAAAAGGTCGTGGCCGGGAACAGCCGGATCGTTGTATTCGTCGGGCCGCTTGCCCGGGGTAGATACCCGTATTTCGGGGATTTCCACATGACGACGGCCAAGGGCCTGTTGATTGCCGATTGACCCGGGCCTTCAGGGGAACAGCTGATGTTAGCGACTGCGATTCTCGTGTTTCGCGAAGTGCTGGAAGCGGCGCTGATCATCAGCATCGTTTGCGCGGCGACGCGTGGATTGGCCGGCCGCGCGCGCTGGGTATCTGGCGGCGTCGCTCTCGGGGTCGCCGGTGCGATCGTCCTCGCGCTCGCGGCCGACCGGGTCTCGAATGCGGTGGAAGGGATGGGGCAGGAGCTGCTCAATGCCGGGATCCTTACGGCAGCAGTGGTGATGCTGGCATGGCATGCCATCTGGATGGCGCGCCACGGCCGTGAACTTGCCCGGCAAATGACCTCCGTGGGAGCCGCAGTAGCGGGAGGCGCGCGTCCGATCAGGGCGTTGATGTTCGTCGTGGCGTTCGCCGTTTTGCGCGAAGGCTCCGAGGTCGTTTTGTTTCTGCTGGGGATGGGTGCCAGCGGCACCAACGCGGGCGCCATGGCGGCCGGCGGCGTCGTTGGCGTTGCAGCCGGCGTAGCAGTCGGAGTCGCCTTGTACCGGGGCCTGCTTGGGATCCCGATCCGGCACTTTTTCACCGCGACGAACTGGATGGTGTTGCTGCTTGCCGCAGGCCTCTCGTCGCAGGCTGCGCGCTATCTCATCCAGGCCGATTGGCTGCCGGCCCTCGGCGACCGCGTGTGGGACACGTCCCGATTGCTTTCCAACGAATCATTGGCCGGACAGGCGCTGCGCACGCTGATCGGCTACGACGCGCGGCCCGCCGGGTTGCAGCTCCTGTTTTACGCAATGACCGCCCTCCTCATCTTTATCGGAATGAAAACATGGGGTTCCACCTCGCCTGCAATACGTCCCTCCGCACCACGCTGATCGCGCTGGTGCTCGCCACATCCGCGCTCGCGGTGCCGTCGCAGGCGCACGCCGATCCGGCTTCGAAAATCTATCTTCCCCAGGTCGAACACCGCGAGCTCGAACTCGAGCTGCGCGGCGGTTGGGAGAACGTGCGCGGGACAGCCGGGAACGGCGCCCACCAGTACGTGTTCGACGTCGGCTACGGTGTGACGCCGCGCTGGTTCACGGAGTTGGCCGTTTTCTATTCCAAGTCTCCGGGCGCTGGTGGCCAGATCGACGAGGTGAAGTCCGAGAACATTGTCCTGCTGACCGAGCCCGGCGAGCATTGGATGGACGTGGGCGTCATTGCGGAGCTGGTGCACAACCGCGCGGAAGGCATCAACGAAATCGAGTTCGGCCCCCTGTTTCAAAAGGAGTTCCACCGCGAGCAGTTCAACGTCAATTTCGAGTTGGAGCGCGAGCTGGTCTCCGGTGCACGGACCCGGCTCGGGTACGGCCTGCAGTGGAAGCATCGCGGTAATCCGCGCGCTGAATTCGGACTGCAGGGTTTCGGCGAATTGGGTGACGTGGCGAATCTTGGCGACGAGCATGCCTTCAAGGTGGGGCCCGCGTTGTTTGGCGCCGCTCGTCTCGCGTCCGGGCATAAGCTGAAATACGACGGCGCGGTGTTGATCGGCGTTGACGGCGACGCGGCAGATACGACAGTGCGGTTCCAGCTCGAATACGAGTTTCCGATGTGATTGCGGACCGCATGCTTCGGTGCGCCCGCGGATCTACGCGGGCGGCATGAGGCGCGCGCCCGGCGAGACCAACGTCGCTCGCGCACTGTGCAGGTCGAGAACACGACCCGCACTTGCGAGGTTTGGTCCGCCCGGCTTCGCACCTGGACTCGCCCGAAACGACGCGCGGCGCATGACACAGCTGGCGGCCGACACCAACGGCCACTCGCGTGCCCGCACGAGTGCTTGGTAGCCGCGTCGCCAGCGTCGCTTCGACGCTTCACGACGCGATAGCGGCTCCCGGCGCAGGTTCGCCAACGTCCGCCCGGATGCGGGCGAGAGCGACCGGCCGTGTCGAAGGGAGCGCTGACATGAAGTCGTGCGTGCTTGCTGCGAGCCTT
>NZ_VTRV01000020.1 GCF_008274655.1 Cognatilysobacter lacus
CACGATGCCGCCCGCCACGCCGGAAACCGCCCCCGCGGCCGATAACGGCATGGCCGCCATGCCGGCGTCGAACCCGATGGTCGGCGGCGCGCCGATGCTGGCCGACAAGGACATCATCGACAACGCGGTCAACTCCAAGGACCACACCACGCTCGTCGCCGCGGTCAAGGCCGCCGGCCTCGTCGACACGCTGAAGGGCGCCGGCCCGTTCACCGTGTTCGCGCCCACCAACGCCGCCTTCGACAAGCTGCCCAAGGGCACGGTCGACACGCTGCTCAAGCCCGACAAGAAGGCCGACCTCACCAAGGTGCTGACCTACCACGTGGTGTCGGGCAAGCTCGACGCCGCCGCGCTCAAGCAGCAGATCGCCGCCGGCAATGGCAGCACCACGCTCACCACCGTCCAGGGCGAGAAGCTCACCGCCAAGGACGACGGCAACGGCGGCATCGTGCTGACCGATGCCAAGGGCGGCCAGTCGCACGTCACCATCGCCGACGTGATGCAGAAGAACGGCGTGATCCACGTCGTCGACACCGTCCTGATGCCGTAATCGCCGCGCACCGGGGGGCCGGCCTCCTCGTCGGCCGGCCGCCGGAAGGGACGGAAGCGATGCTTCCGTCCCTTTTTTTGTGCGCGAACCAAACCGCCGCACACCGGGCATCGAATAGCGGCGTGCCATGATCGGCGCCTGCCAGCCAGCCAGCCGGGGTCCACCATGCCGTCGCACGCCGTCACTGCCGCCACGCTCGCGCTCGTCGCGCTTCCCTTCGCTGCCGCGGCCGCGACGCCCGATCCCACCGAGTCCGCGTTCCGCGCGCTCTACAAGGAACTGGTCGAGACCAACACGACGCAGTCGTCGGGCAGCTGCACGCAGGCCGCCGAAGCCATGCGCTCGCGACTGCTCGCCGCAGGACTGCCGGCGGCGGACGCGACGATCCTCGCGCCTGCCGATCGCCCGAAGGACGGCGCGCTGATCGCCGTGCTGCACGGCCGCGACGCCGCGCTCAAGCCGTTGCTGCTGCTTGCGCATATCGACGTGGTGGAAGCACGTCGCGAGGACTGGAAGCGCGACCCCTTCAAGCTCACCGAGGAAAACGGCTGGTTCTACGCACGCGGCGCCGCCGACGACAAGGCGATGGCGGCGGTGTTCACCGACGCGCTGGTGCGCATGTCGAAAGAGCATTACGTGCCGCGCCGCAGCCTCAAGCTCGCGCTGACCTGCGGCGAGGAAACCGCCGACACCTTCAACAGCGTGCACTGGCTGCTCACCGAAAAGCCCGGCGCGCTGGATGCGGCGTTCGCGCTGAACGAGGGCGCGGGCGGCGAGCTCGATGCCAAGGGTCGACGGGTCGCGCTGCAGGTGCAGGCCGGCGAGAAGATCTACCAGGACTTCAAGCTGTCGATGACCGACAGCGGCGGGCACAGCTCGCGGCCGAAGAAGACCAACATCATCAGCCGCATGGGCGCCGCGCTCGGGCGCGTGGGCGATTACCGCTTCCCGATCATTCCCAACGCCGCCACGCGTGCCTACTTCGATGCGCAGGCAAAGCTGGTCGATGCGAAGACCGCTGCCGACATGCGCGCTGCCATTGCCTCGACGCCCGACGAAAACGCCGTCTCGCGGCTGTGGGACATCAACCCGAGCTGGAACGGCATGCTGCGCACCACCTGCATCGCCAGCATGATCCAGGGCGGCCACGCGCCGAACGCCCAACCGCAGGCCGTCACCGCGAACGTCAATTGCCGCATCCTGCCGGCCACGCCGGTCGCCGAGGTGCAGGCCACGCTTGCGAAGGTGCTGGCCGACGACGGCATCTCCATCGCGCCGGTGGGCGAGCCCGCCATCGCCGCGCCGGTGCCGCCGCTCGGGGCCGACATCCTGGGCCCGGTGCGCGCGGTGGCGAACACCCTATGGCCCGGCGTCGCCATCGTGCCCACCATGTCGACCGGCGCCACCGACGGCCGCTTCCTCAATGCCGCGGGGATTCCCACGTACGGCATCTCAGGCATGTTCCAGGATGCCGAGGGCAGCCATGCGCATGGCCTTGACGAGCGCATCTCGGTGAAGTCGCTGATGGACGGTCGACAGTTCCTGTACGCGCTGGTGAAGCGCTATGCGGACGCCGCGCCGGCGAAATAAGCCGGCGACTGGCGCCACCGTGGTCGATGGAGGCTGGCGTGGCGGTGCGGGACCGCCACGCCGGTACCGTCGCATGAACCAACGGCGCCCGGTTACGCACGGCCGCGTGCCAACTGCGGGATAATCCGATGTCGGCTGGCGACTTCCGCCAGCGCCTGTTCCGACCTCCGCACGAGCGTTGGCGCCGATTGCGGCGCGTCCGCCGCCATGGTCGGAACCCCATTCGGGACGTGCCGCCATCGTGACCAACACCGCCTTCCGCAAGCCGCTTCCCGGCACTTCGCTCGCCTGGTTCGATGCCCGCGAGGCCGTCGAAGCGCTGCAGCCCGGTGCCTGGGCCACGCTGCCCTACACCTCGCGCGTGCACGCCGAGAACCTGGTGCGCCGCGCCGATCCGTCGATGCTGTCGGCCTACCTCGGGCAGCTGATCGAACGCCGGCGGGACCTCGACTTCCCCTGGTTCCCGGCGCGCGTGGTCTGCCACGACATCCTGGGCCAGACGGCACTGGTGGACCTCGCCGGCCTGCGCGACGCGATCGCCGAGCGCGGCGGTGACCCGGCGCAGATCAACCCGGTGGTGCCGACGCAGCTGATCGTCGACCACTCGCTCGCCGTCGAATGCGGCGGCTTCGATCCGGATGCGTTCGTGAAGAATCGCGTCATCGAAGATCGCCGCAACGAGGACCGCTTCCACTTCATCGAGTGGACGAAACACGCGTTCCACAACGTCGACGTGATCCCGCCGGGCAACGGGATCATGCATCAGATCAACCTGGAGAAAATGTCGCCAGTGGTCTACGTCAAGGACGGCGTGGCGTTCCCGGATACGTGTGTCGGCACCGACTCGCATACGCCGCATGTCGATGCGCTGGGCGTGATCGCCGTCGGCGTCGGCGGACTCGAAGCCGAAAGCGTCATGCTCGGGCGCGCCTCGTGGATGCGCCTGCCGGAGATCGTCGGCGTCGAGCTCACCGGCCGGCCGCAGCCGGGCATCACCGCTACGGACGTCGTGCTCGCGCTCACCGAATTCCTGCGCGCAGCGAAGGTGGTCGGGGCGTATCTCGAGTTCCGCGGCGAAGGCGCGCGTGCGCTCACGCTGGGCGACCGCGCGACGATCTCGAACATGGCACCGGAATATGGTGCAACCGCGGCGATGTTCTTCATCGACGAGAACACGCTCGACTACCTGCGGCTCACTGGCCGCGAAGCGCAGCAGGTCGCGCTGGTCGAGACGTATGCGAAGGCCGCCGGCCTGTGGGCCGACACGCTGGCGGATGCGCAGTACGAGCGCACGCTCTCGTTCGACCTGGGCTCGGTGACGCGCAACATGGCCGGCCCGTCCAACCCGCATCGCCGCCTGCCCACCAGTGAACTCGCCGCGCGCGGCATCTCCGGCAACCTCGACGCGGCGCGCGCGCAGGAAGCGCAGGGCCTGATGCCCGACGGCGCGGTCATCATCGCGGCAATCACCAGCTGCACGAACACGTCGAACCCGCGCAACGTCATCGCCGCCGCGCTGCTGGCGAAGAAGGCGAACGCGCTGGGCCTGGTGCGCAAGCCGTGGGTCAAGACCTCGCTCGCGCCCGGCTCCAAGGCGGTCGAGCTCTACCTGCAGGACGCGCAGTTACTGCCCGAACTCGAGAAGCTGGGCTTCGGCATCGTCGGCTTCGCCTGCACCACCTGCAACGGCATGAGCGGCGCGCTCGACCCGGCGATCCAGCAGGAGATCGTCGAGCGCGACCTGTACGCCGTCGCCGTCCTCAGCGGCAACCGCAACTTCGACGGCCGCATCCATCCGTACGCGAAGCAGGCGTTCCTCGCCTCGCCGCCGCTGGTGGTGGCCTATGCGATCGCCGGCACGATCCGCTTCGACATCGAGAAGGACGTGCTGGGGACCGACGCGTCCGGCAACCCGATCACGTTGAAGGACCTGTGGCCGACGGATGCCGAAATCGACACGATCGTGCGCGAGCACGTCAAGCCCGAGCAGTTCCGTCGCGTCTACGGCCCGATGTTCAACGTGCGCGTCGACAACGCGGCACCCGTCAGCCCGCTGTACGACTGGCGCCCGATGTCGACCTACATCCGCCGCCCGCCATACTGGGAAGGCGCGCTGGCCGGCGCACGTACGATGACCGGCATGCGCCCGCTTGCCGTGCTGGGCGACAACATCACGACCGACCATCTCTCGCCGTCGAACGCGATCATGCGCAACAGCGCGGCCGGCGAATACCTCGCGAAGATGGGCGTGCCGGAAGAGGACTTCAATTCCTACGCGACGCACCGCGGCGACCACCTGACCGCGCAGCGCGCGACGTTCGCCAACCCGAAGCTGCTCAACGAAATGGTGCGCAATGAGGACGGCACCGTGCGCCAGGGCTCGCTGGCGCGCATAGAACCGGAAGGCACCGTGGTGCGCATGTGGGAGGCGATCGAGACCTACATGGCGCGCCGCCAGCCGCTGATCATCATCGCCGGCGCGGATTACGGCCAGGGCAGCTCGCGCGACTGGGCCGCCAAGGGCGTGCGGCTCGCGGGCGTCGAGGCGATTGCGGCGGAAGGTTTCGAACGCATCCATCGCACCAACCTGATCGGCATGGGCGTGCTGCCGCTGGAGTTCCAGGCCGGCACGACGCGCGAGACGCTGGGCATCGACGGCAGCGAGACCTTCGACGTCACCGGCGAGCGCACGCCCGGCGCGACACTCACGCTCGTGATCCATCGCACCGACGGCAACGTGATCGAGGTGCCCGTGAAATGCCGCATCGATACGGCCGAGGAGCAGTCCATCTACGAAGCGGGCGGCGTACTGCAACGCTTCGCGAACGACTTCCTCGAATCCAACCGCGTCGCCGCCTGATCGGTCGCGGATGGCCGCATCGCATTCGGGCGACCCCGGTCGCCCCGACAGGAGACCCCAGATGACCGAGTCCCCCGGCACCGTTCGCCTGCACCGCGTGCTCCGCGCACCGCCCTCGAAGATCTATCGCGCGTTCCTGGAGCCCGCCGCAATGGCGAAGTGGCTGCCGCCGCACGGCTTCGTCGCCAACGTCGAACACATGGACGGGCGTGTCGGCGGCAGGTTCCGCATGTCGTTCACCAACTTCGGCACCGGCACCTCGCAGTCGTTCGGTGGCGAGTACGTCGAACTCGTGTCCGATCGCCTGATCCGCTACACGGACCGGTTCGACGACCCGAACCTGCCCGGCACCATCGAAGTCAGCGTCACGCTGCGCGAGGTCCTGTGCGGCACGGATGTCCTGATCGTACAGAGCGGCCTGCCGGCAGCGATCCCGGTGGAGTTCTGTTATCTCGGCTGGCAGGAGTCGCTGGAGCAGCTCGCGGCCCTCGTCGAGCCGAACATTCCCGACGCCTGATCCATCTCACGACATCGCGAACCCGACCATGACCGCAAAGCCGCAGCGCCGCATCCCCGCCACCTACATGCGCGGTGGCACCAGCAAGGGCGTGTTCTTCCGCCTCGAAGACCTGCCGGAGGCGGCGCGCGTTCCCGGCGCGAGTCGCGATGCCCTGCTGATGCGCGTGATCGGCTCGCCGGATCCCTACGGCAAGCACACGGACGGCATGGGTGGCGCGACGTCGAGCACCAGCAAGTGCGTGATCCTGTCGCCGTCCAGCGTGCCCGACCACGACGTCGACTATCTCTACGGCCAGGTATCGATCGACACCGCGTTCGTCGACTGGAGCGGCAACTGCGGCAACCTGTCGTCGGCCGTGGGCCCCTTCGCAATCGCCAACGGCCTGGTCGACCCGTCGCGCGTGCCCGAGAACGGCCACTGCATCGTGCGCATCTGGCAGGCCAACATCGGCAAGACCATCATCGCGCACGTGCCGATGACCAACGGCGAAGTGCAGGAAACCGGCGATTTCGAACTGGACGGCGTGACCTTCCCCGCGGCGGAAATTCCGCTGGAATTCGTCGATCCGTCGGACGACGGCGATGCGGGCGCGATGTTCCCGACCGGCAACCTGGTGGACAAACTCGACGTTCCCGGCGTCGGCACGTTCGACGTCACCCTGATCACTGCTGGCATCCCGACCATCTTCCTGCGCGCGG
Source organism: Cognatilysobacter lacus (assembly GCF_008274655.1). Lineage (GTDB taxonomy): Bacteria > Pseudomonadota > Gammaproteobacteria > Xanthomonadales > Xanthomonadaceae > Cognatilysobacter > Cognatilysobacter lacus. The sequence continues at coordinate 6,219 of NZ_VTRV01000020.1, forward strand.
CCGACCTCGGCTTCGACGGCACGGAGTTGCAGGGCGCAGTCAACGATGACGGCGCGCTGCTCGCGAAACTCGAGGCGATCCGCGCGGCCGGTGCGGTGCGCATGGGCCTGATCGCCGATGCCTCGCTCGCGTCGACGCGCCAGCACACGCCCAAGGTCGCGTGGGTGGCGCCGCCCAAGGCCTATACCTCGTCCAGCGGCAAGGCGATCGCCGCGTCGGACATCGACGTGCTTGCGCGTGCGATGTCGATGGGCAAGTTGCACCACGCGATGATGGGCACGGCGTCGGTCGCGATCGCGACAGCGGCGGCGGTGCCGGGCACGCTGGTCAACGAAGCCGCGGGCGGTGGCGCTCCCGGCGTCGTCCTCTTCGGGCATCCGTCGGGCACGCTGCGCGCCGGCGCCGACGTCAAGCGCGTGGACGGTCGGTGGACGGTGACGCGCGCGGTGATGAGCCGCAGCGCACGCGTGCTGATGGAAGGGAACGTGCGCGTACCGCCGCTCGACTGAAGCGGCGCGCTGCCGTCACGGGCGCTGCGCGGGCCACGTGAAGGCCGGCATGACGGACCCGGGCCGATGATCGCCGGGTCTTCGATCGATGGACGCAGATGCACGGGCCGGCACTGTCGGGCGCAGCGCTGCTGGCCGCCACGACAGCCGCGGCGGTCATCGCCGTGGTCGCGTGCAGCATCGGTGCAAGCACGCGCCCGGTGCGCCAGCTGATCTACCGCCTCACGGGCCTGCGCGAGCGCGTTGCGCGGCTGCAGCACGTGGAACGCATCGCCGGCATCGGCGAGTACGTCTGGAACGCCGACACGGGCGCGCTGTGGTGGTCGGCGGCCTGCTACCGGATGTTCGGGCTCGAGCCCGGCAGCAGCATCGACCTGGGACGCGCGCTTGCACTGATCCACCCCGATGACCGCGCCTCCGCGCTCGCCGCGGTCGACGCCTTGCTCGCCGGCGAACGGCCGCCGGAACTCGCCCTGCGCGTGCGTCGTTCCGATGGCGCGGTGCGGCGCATCCTCACAACGGGCGAGCTCACGCTCGCCTCCGGCGGGCGGCGCGTGATCGGCTTCATGAAGGACGTGACCGAGATCGAGTCGGTCCGGCTGCAGCTGCGCGCTGCCGAGACGCAGTACCGCGCGCTGTTCGACGACAACCCGGTGCCGATGTGGATCTTCGACCTCGACGACTGCACGGTGCTGGCGGCCAACGGCGCGACCGCGCGACTGTTCGGCTACGAACCCGGCCAGCTGGACGGGAAGGCGCTCGACTGCGTCGTTCCGGCCGACGAGGCGTCGCCGCGCTCGCCGTCGTGCCGCAGCGACACCTGGCGCGACGGCGCCGTGGTGACGTGCCAGGCGCGCGAAGGGCGACGCATGCGGCTTTCGCTCGCCGTGCGGGACACGCAATTCGAAGGGCACGTCGCGCGCCTCGTGGCGGCGCAGGAAGTGACCGAGCGCGAGCGCGTCGAGGAACGCTTCGCACTGATCGCGCGCGCCACCAGCGACGCGGTCTACGACTTCGACCTCGAGAGCGGCACGCTGTGGTGGAGCGATTCGTTCTACGCGATGTTCGGCTACGCCCCGGGCAGCATCGAACTGTCGCTCGCAGGCTGGGCCGCGCTGGTGCATCCCGAGGACATCGACCGCGTCTATGCGTCGCTCGAGGAAGCACTGGCGGGGGCGGCCGAGTGGGAGGAGACCTACCGCCTGCTGCGGCGCGACGGCGGATACGCGCATGTCGCCGAGCGCGGCCTGATATCGCGCGGCGCGAAGGGGCAGGCGCTGCGGATGGTCGGCGGGCTGGTGGACGAGACCGAGCGGCGCAGGCAGGAAGCCGGGCTGCGCCTGCTGCGTCGCGCCGTGGAGTCCGCCGACAACGGCGTGCTGATCGCCGACGCACGCGGTGTCGACCTGCCGCTGGTGTACGCGAACCCCGCGTTCGAGCGCATGACCGGCTACACGCTGGCCGAGGTGCGCGGCAAGAACTGCCGGATCCTGCAGCGCAGTGATCGGGACCAGCCGGGCCTGGAAGCCATCCGCGAGGGCCTGCGCAGCAGCCACGAGGCGCGCGGGCTGCTGCGTAACTACCGCAAGGACGGCACGCTGTTCTGGAACGAGGTCTACATTGCCCCCGTGCGAGACGAGCGCGGCGCGCTGACGCACTTCGTCGGCATCCTCAACGACGTCAGCGAGCGGCATCAGTTCGAGGAACAGCTCGCGCATCGCGCCACGCACGACGAACTCACCGGGCTGCCCAACCGCGTGTTGCTCGAGGATCGACTGCAGCAGGCGCTGCACCTGTCGGACCGCTTCGACACCGGTACGGCGGTCGTGTTCGTCGATCTCGACGACTTCAAGCTCGTCAACGACAACCTCGGCCATGCGATGGGCGACACGCTGCTGCGCGAAGTGGCACGACGGCTGCAGGGCGCCGTGCGCGACACAGATACCGTCAGCCGTTTCGGTGGCGACGAGTTCATCGCCATCCTGTCCGCGCCACATCGCGACGACCGGCCCTCGGATATCGTGGCGCGCATGCAGCAGGCGCTCGCTGAACCGATCACCCTTGGCGACCTGCAGCACACCGTGACCGCCAGCATCGGTTACTGCTGCTATCCCGCGCACGGCACCGATACGCACACGTTGCTGCGCCATGCCGACCTCGCGATGTACCAGGCCAAGCTCGGCGGGCGCAACCGGGCCGTGGAATTCCGCAGCGAGTACGACGTCAACGCCTCGCAACGCCTGCAACTGGTGCAGCGCCTGCGCGAGGCGCTCGACAACGACGAGTTCACCGTTCTGTTCCAGCCGCAGTTCGACTGCGACGGGCGCGCAATCTGCGTGGAAGCACTGGTGCGCTGGCAGGATCCGCAACGCGGCCTGCTGCTGCCCGCCGAATTCATCGACGCCTGCGAGGACAGCGGCCTGATCATGCAACTGGGCCGGCAGGTCCTGAACGCGGCCGCCAGCCACCACGAACACCTGGTGGCGGCGGGGCTCCCGCAGATGCGCATCGCGGTCAACGTGTCGGCGGCGCAATTCACCGACGAACTCTATGACGACGTCGAAGACGTGGTGCTGCGCCTGGGGCTGCCGCCCGGCGCGCTGGAACTGGAACTCACCGAGAGCGTGGTGATGCAATCGCCCGAGCGCGCAATCGACCTCATGAAGAGGATCGCGACGCTCGGCGTGTGCTTCTCCATCGACGACTTCGGCACCGGCTATTCGAGCCTCGCGTATCTCAAGCGCTTTCCGATCGATCGCCTCAAGATCGATCGTTCGTTCGTGCAGGACCTGGACAGCAATGTGCAGGACGCCGCCATTTGCCGTTCGATCATCGAACTCGCCAGGTCGCTCGACGTCGGCACCGTGGCCGAAGGCGTGGAGACGGTGCAGCAGGAGCGCTGGCTGCGCGAGCACGGGTGCGTGGGCCTGCAGGGCTTCCTGCTGGGACGGCCGCAGCCGTTCGCGACCCTTCTCCCGTCGCTGCTGGCGGGCTACGCGGTGGCTCCGATCGAGTAAGCGTGCGCGCCGTCCGCGCGGGTGACCGCTCTCGGTGGGAAGATCCGCCCATTCCCGCACGGACGATCGCAATGAAGCTCAGCCGGATCATGCCCTGCCTCTGGTTCAACGATGACGCCGAGGCTGCGGCAGCGCACTACATCGGCATCTTTCCCCATTCGCGGATGCTTCGCGTGCTGCATTACAACGCCGCGTCCGCGCGGCAGGCCGGGCGCCCGGTCGGCAGCGTCCTCAGCCTTGAATTCGAACTCGATGGCCAGCCGTTTTCCGCGCTCAACGGCGGTCCGCTGTACCGCTTCAACGAGTCGATCTCGTTCGTCGTGCAGTGCGACGGCCAGGATGAGATCGACCACTACTGGCACGCGCTCGGCGAGGGCGGCGATCCCACGGCGCAGCAGTGCGGCTGGCTCAAGGATCGCTACGGCGTGTCGTGGCAGGTGGTACCGGCATTGCTGACCGATTGGCTCGCCGACCCCGACCCGGCGCGCACGGCGCGGGTGATGCGCGCCGTGCTGTCCATGCGCAAGCTCGATATCGCGGCCCTGCAGCGCGCGCGCGAGGGCTGAAACGGATCCCTAGCCCACCGCCGACAGCGCGTGCATCGCGAGCTCGTAGGAGCGCAGTCGCGCCGCGGGGTCGTGCACGTTGGCGGTGACGATCAACTCGTCGGGCCGATGGCGTGCGACGAAGTCACTGATCCATGCCGCCACGGTCGCTGGCGATCCGATCGCGGCGCAGGCGAGCGCCTGGTCGATGCCCGCCTTTTCCACTGGTGTGCAGTAGCGGTCGATCGCGTCGCCGGACTCGAGCGGCGGCGGCACGAGGCCGGGCCGACCACGACGCAGGTTGGCGAACGCCTGCTGCTGCGTGGTGAACAGCCGGCGCGCTTCGGCATCGGTATCGGCGCAGACGATGTTCACCGCCAGCATCGCGTACGGCGCCGCCAGCCGCGCCGACGGCTCGAAGCGCGCGCGATAGACCGCCAGCGCCTCCTCCATCGCTGCCGGCGCGAAGTGCGACGCGAACGCATAGCGCAGGCCGAGCTTGGCCGCGAGCTGTGCGCCGAACAGGCTCGAGCCGAGGATCCACGGCTCCACCTCCACGCCCGCGCCCGGCACCGCCTGCACGAGCTGGCCCGGGCGCACCGGTTCGAAGTAGCCGAGCAGCTCGACAACGTCGGCCGGGAATTCTTCCGCGCCTGCGTAGTAGCGCCGCAGCGCGCGCGCCGCCGGCGCATCGGTGCCCGGCGCGCGGCCGAGTCCGAGATCGATACGGTTCGGATACAGCGTGCCCAGCGTGCCGAACTGTTCGGCCACCTGCAGCGGCGCGTGGTTGGGCAGCATCACGCCCCCGGCGCCGACGCGGATGGTGGAGGTCGCGCCGGCCACGTGGCCGATGAGCACCGACGTCGCCGCGCTGGCGATGCCGGGCATGTTGTGGTGTTCGGCGAGCCAGTAACGCCGGTAGCCGAGGCGCTCGGCGTGCTGCGCGAGCTCACGCATGTTGGCGAAGGCGCGGCCCGCATTGCTGCCTTCGCCGATGGGCGCGAGGTCGAGAACCGAGAGCGGGATCATGGCGACGTCCGTTGGGCGAAGGTGTCAGTGTGGGCGCACGGCCGGGTGCTCGCGATCAAGATGCCGGCAGCGGGTCCTGATCGCCGCTTCGCCGGCGCGACGAAGACCGTGGACGGGCGACGCGGCTACAGTTGCCGACAGCCCACCCGGAGTCGTCATGCGCATCGCCCTCGCCGTCCTCGCTGTCTCGTCCGTCCTCGGCGGCTGTGCCGGCATGCCGACGTCGTCAACGCCCGTCGCGGGTCAGCAGGCGGCGTTCGACGGCCGAGTGTTCAGCGTCGACACCTCGCCATGGGCGTACGACGGCAATGGCGTGGTCACGGTCGACAGCGACGTGCACGGGCGGATCAGCGTGCAGCTGCCGGCGCGCTGGAACCTGTGCAAGGCGCCGCCGGTGGCTGCGCAGTCGCTGAAGCCGGGCGATCGCGTGCATGTCGTGGCCGGCGTGGATGCGCGCGACCGCGTGACCGTGTGCGAACGCGCGGACCATCGGCTCGAGCGCATCCCCGGTTGACCGGTCGCACCCCACCCGCTCGCTCCGCGCATCCTGTCAGCGCGCGGTGCCGGCCTGGCGCACGCGCGGGCGCATCGTGACGCTGCGCTCGGCGTCCATCAGCTGCAACTCGCCGTCCTGGATCATCGCGGTGAGGCGCGCGCCGCGAACGAGCAGCGGCAATGCTTCGTCGAGATCGACCGATTCGAACTCGACCACCGTCAGGTTCGACAGGCGCGAGAGCGTGGCCGCGTTGCGGTTCCACCACATCTCCGCGGCGTTGCCACCATAACCGACCACCGCGACTTCCCTCGCACGACCGGCCGCCTTGCGCAGTCGCGATTCGTCCGGCTGGCCGACCTCGATCCACTGCTCGATGTCGCCCGTGTAGTCGCGCTTCCACAGCGACGGCTCGTCCTCGTCGCTCAGGCCGCGCCCGAATTCGAGGCGGTCATCGGCATAGAGGGCGAAGGCGAGAAGTCGCGCCAACAGCCGCATGTCGGTCTCCGACGGATGCTGGGCGAGCGTCAACGCGTGCGACGCGTAGTAGTGGCGGTCCATGTCGCTGACCTGCAGCTCGACCTTGACCACGGTGGCTTTGGGGGACATCGCGACGCCTGCACTCGAACGGGTCGCCATTCTAGTCCCGGTTGACGCTACCCTCGGCCGATACCGCTGCTGGAGCGCGCCATGCGCATCGCCGTGCTCTCCGTCCTGCTGTCGCTGGCCTTCCCCGCGCTGGCCGTTCAGACGCTTCGCGTGGATGTCCAGCACAGCGGCGACGCGACCTCCGAGGCGATCGCACTGGATCGCATCGTGGTCGAGCCGCTGCCGTGGGCAGGCAATCCCGACCGCCCGATCGATGCAAGCGGTCGGGGCGCGAATCGCTTCGACGTCGTGGACGCGGGCACGGGGCGGACGCTCTACTCGCGCGGCTACAGCACGGTGTTCGGCGAATGGCGCACCACCGACGAAGCACGTCGCCTGCGTCGCAGCTTCCAGGAATCACTGCGCTTTCCGATGCCGGCGCAGCCGGTCGTCGTGCACGTGTATTCGCGCGATGCGGCTAACCGGTTCGTTGAAACCTGGTCGGTACCGGTCGACCCGTCTTCGCCCGACATCGAGCGCGCGACGAAGCCGGCGCCCGCCGCGCCGATCGCCATCCGCCATAACGGAGACCCCGCGCACAAGGTGGATCTTCTTATCCTCGGCGACGGCTACACGGCCGACGAGCTCGGCAAGTTCGAGGCGGATGCGCGCCGCTTCGCCGACCGCCTGTTCACGGTGTCGCCGTTCAAGGAGCGAGCGAGCGACTTCAACGTCTGGGCGCTGACGGTGCCGGTGCCCGTATCCGGCGTGGGACGCCCGTCCACCGGCAGCCAGCGCGCCAGCGCGACCGGCGTGCGCTACGACATCTTCGGCAGCGAGCGCTATGCACTCACGCTCGACAACCGCGCGTTCCGCGAGCTCGCGCAGTACGCGCCGTATGACGTCGTCGAGATCGTCTTCAATGCGGCGACCTACGGCGGCGGCGGGATCTTCGGCCAGTTCAGCACCGTGGCGGCGGGAAACGACTGGTCCGATTACGTCTTCGTGCACGAGTTCGGCCATCACTTCGCCGGCCTCGCCGACGAGTACTACACCTCACCCGTCGCGTACACGGCGGCCGACTTGCATCGCGTCGAACCGTGGGAGCCGAACGTGACGGCCGACGGCGCGCACCCGAAGTGGAAAACCTCACGCGTGCCGCTGCCCACGCCGTGGCCGAAGGCGGCGTTCGAAGCCTACGAGCGCGACATCCAGGCGCGACGCGCCCGGTTGCGCGCCGATCGCCGCCCGGAATCCGAGATGAGCGCGCTGTTCCGCGAGGAGCAGGCGCACGTCGATGCGATGTTCGCGCGCTCGCCCTATCGCCGCGCGACCGGTGCGTTCGAAGGCGCGAACTACGAGGCCACCGGCTATTTCCGGCCGCAGATGCAATGCATCATGTTCACGCGCAGCGACGCGTTCTGCGACGTCTGCCGCGACGCGATCGTTTCGGTGATCGATCTCTACACCGGCGCACGCTGAGCGCGAGCGCGGCAGTCCGACGATGAACTGGCTCGCCCATCTCTACCTGGCGCGCTACAGCGACGAAGCACTACTCGGCGCATTGCTGGGCGACTTCGCACTCGGCTCCAGCGGGCTGGAACGCTTCGGCCGGGTCGAGCATCGCGAAATCCTCCTGCACCGACGCATCGACCGGTTCACGGACACGCATCCGGTCGTCACCGCCCTGCGCGAGGCGTTTCCCGAAGGTCGACGGCGTTATGCCGGCATCGTGCTCGACGTCCATTTCGACCACCTGCTCGCGTCGCAGTGGTCCCGCTGGACTGCATCCGACGCGGACGCCGTGTCCTTGGACGCATTCACTTCGCGCGTGTACACGATGCTCGACACGCGCGTCGACGACCTTCCGCCGCGCCTGCACGCGATCGCGCCGGCGATGGCGGCCCGCGACTGGCTGGGCAGTTACCGCGAACGCGCCAGCGTGGACCGCGCGGTGACGCGGATGGCGACGCGGCTGTCGCGCAAAGGCGATCGGCTGATCGCCTGTCTGGATGACCTTGAGCGCATCGAGAGCGTCGCCTCGGCCGGGTTCGAGAAGTTCTTCCCCGCGCTGGTCGAGTTCGTCGACGCGCAGCGGCGGCAGGGCAGCTTCGGCGACGCTTAAGCCCCTCCGACCGGGCCAACCGGCGCGGTTTCCCGTCGAGGCCCCGACGTTCCGCCCGGTCCTCGGCGCCCGCTGGTGGCGGTCGGGGCCCCTAAGGCCGCTAGCCGACGACCGGTAGGTGAAACGGGTCACTTCACTATTGTGAACGCCGTCACAATGCGTATAGTCCGCTCCCTAACGGATTCATCACCAACTTGAACAGCCATTCCGGCTGTTCCGACGAAGGGAGCATCGTTCATGAAGTTGCGTCACACCCTCACCCTCGCCCTGCTGGCCGCGCCCGCATTCGCGATCGCCGCGCCGGCCCCGGCCACCGACACCATGCAGGTCTCGCTCGACCTGACCAATCGTTGCACGGTGGAAGTCGACGACCTGAACTTCGGCGTCCACAACACGCTTGCCAGCGACCTCGAGACCAAGAGCGAATTCCGCGTGCGCTGCACGGGCATCAGCCCGTCGCTGCTGCTGAACTTCAGCGCGGGCGGCTCCGGCAATGCGATGGACCGCCAGATGACGGACGGCGCCGGCAATTCGATCCGTTACACGCTGTCGACGATCCAGGGCTGGGGCCAGGTCACGAACCACGGCTTCTACGGTTTCGGCCAGAACCTGACGTGGCCGCTGTTCGCCAAGATCCCGGGCGGCCAGAACCCGAAGGCCTCCGGCACCTACGCCGACAACCTGGTCGCCACCGTCACGTTCTGACGCGCGCGAATTCAACGCAGGCGCCTGGCGCCGCGAACCCGACTCAAGGAGTGATTCATGAAGTTCCGTAACGCCGCACTCGCACTCGCCCTTCTGGCCGTCGCCCCGCTCGCATCGGCCGGCACCGCCAATGACAGCTTCAAGGTCTCGATCACGATCGAGAACAGCTGCACCATCGCCGCCAACGACCTCGACTTCGGCACGCGCGACACGCTCGAAGCCAGCATCGACGCGCAGTCGACGGTCGAAGTGACCTGCACGGGCATCAGCCCGCTGTCGGTCGCGTTCGACAACGGCACCGGCGCCGGCGGCACCGCCAGCGCGCGCAAGCTGACCAACGCCGGCAGCACGATCGACTACGTGCTCGCCAAGGACAGCGCCCGCAGCGAACTGCTCGGCACCGGCGCCGGCACCATCGACGCCGTGTCCACTGGCGCCACGCAGGTGTTCCCGGTGTACGGCCGCGTGCTGGCCAACCAGAACCCGAAGAAGATCGGCCGCTACCTCGATACGGTCACGGCCACCGTCACGTTCTGATGCAGACGCTACGCGCCCTCTTGGTCGCGTCGCTGGTCCTGGCCGCTTCGGCGGCCGGGACTGCGGACGCCCGCGGCCGACTGCAGACCCGCCAGACCCGCGTCGAACTGGCGCCCGGTGCACGTGCCGGGCGCATCGTGCTGGCCAACAGTGGCGATGCCCCGCTCGCCGCGCAGATCCGCGTATTCCGCTGGACCCAGCGCGACGGCGACGACGTGCTCGAGCCTGCGACCGATCTGGTCGCCAGCCCGCAGGTCGTCGAGATCGCCGCCGGCACCGACCAGCTGGTGCGCATCGTGCGTACCGCAGGCGGTCCTGTCGCCAGCGAAATGGCCTACCGCGTGATCGTCGAAGAACTGCCGGGTGATCCCACCCATCAGGCGAACTCGGCGGTCGCGGTGCGCATGCGCTACCTGATTCCCGCCTTCGTGCAGGCCGCCGATGCCGCGCCCGAAGCGCTCTCGTGCCGCGTCGAAAAGTCGGTGCTCGTCTGCCGCAACGACGGCGGCCACGCCGTGCAGCTGGGCGCCAGCACCTTCGTCGACGCGACGGGCCGGAGCATCGAGCTGAGCGAAGGCCTGCTCGGCTACGTCCTCGCCGGCAGCACGCGGCATTTCCCTTTCGATGCGAAAGCGCTGGCCAACGCCGCTCCGCGAGAACTGAAGGTCTTTCTCAATGGGGCGCCGTCCACGCTCGTGCTCGCTGCGCCGTGACCGCCTGACGCTCGCGCTGGCGGCGGTACTGGCCACCTCCGCGCAAGGCGCCGCCGCCGAGCCGCCCGCGATACCCGCTGCACCCGCACCGGCGGCAGCGCCTGCATCGCAGATGCTCTTCCTCGACCTGGTGCTCGACCACCGCGTCGTGCGTCCGCTGGTCGAAGTCCTGCTGGAGCCCGGCCGCACGCGCGTGCCGGCCGACGACCTGCGCGCGATCGGCATTCGCCTCCCCGACGCCGCCGTCCCCGATGCGGACGGCCGCGTAGCGCTCGAGACGATCGACGGCCTCGCCAGCCACTACGACGCCGCCCTCCAGCAACTGGTGCTCGAACCTGCGGCGAGCATGCGCATCGCCAGCCAGCTCGGCTACCGCATGCCGCCCGCGCTGCATGTCGATCGCGACGCGGGCCTCGTGCTCGACTGGGATCTCTACGGACGCAGCGTCAGCAATCAACGCAGCCTCGCGGTCGGCACGCAGCTGCGCTGGTTCGGCCGCTTCGGCACGCTCGAAGCAAGCGGCACCAGCCGCGCCGGCGTGCGCGACGAAGCCTATTCGCGCCTTGACACGCGCTGGACCTATTCGGATCCCGAACGCTTGTGGACGTGGACGGTTGGCGATTTCGTCAGCGGCGCGCTCGCCTGGTCGCGGCCGGTGCGGATGGGCGGCGTGCAGTGGCGTCGCGACTTCGGCGTGCGTCCGGACTTCGTCGTCTTCCCCGTACCGCGCTTCAGTTCCAGCGCGGCGGTGCCGTCGTCGGTCGAGCTGTACGTCAACGGCCTGCGCCAGTCCAAGGTCGATGTCGACCCCGGCCCGTTCGTCCTCAGCGAATTTCCGCGCGTGCTCGGCGCCAGCGAGGCGCTGGTGGTCGTGACCGACGAGCTCGGCCGCAAGGTGCAAACGAGCGTGCCGCTCTATGTCGACTATGAGCGACTGGCCGCGGGGCTCACCGATTTCTCGGTGGACGCCGGCCTGTTGCGGCTTCGCTATGGCGACCGGCCCGATCTTTATGGCCAGCGCCCCGTCGCGAGCGCGAGCGTGCGCCATGGCCTGAGCGATTCGGTCACGCTGGAAGCACATGGCGAGGCCGGCGGCGGCCTCGCGCTTGGCGGCCTCGGGCTGGCGTGGTCGCCCGGCGGTCACTACGGCGTGGTCACCGCGTCGCTCGCGCAGTCGAGCGGGCCGTCCAGGGGCCACCAGCACCTGCTCGGGTACCAGTACTTCACCCAGCACGCCGGCTTCGACATGGCGACGCAGCGCGCGACGCCGGGCTATCGCGACCTCGCGAGTGCCGAAGGCGGCGGCGCGCTCCTACTCGCGCAGGACCGTGTCTCGGGCTGGGTCACCGTGCCGCACGGCGGAATCACCGCGGCCTGGCTGCGCTATCGCGACAACCAGGGGCTCGACAGTCGCTCGCTCAGCGTCGGGCTGACGCAGAACGCTGGCGCATTCTCCTTCGCGGCCAATCTGTTCCAGGACAACCGCGCCGGTCGCGGCATCGCGCTCTCGATCGGTTACTCGTTCGGTGATCGCGACTTTGCGTCCGCGTCCGCGAGCCATCGCGACGGCCGTGACGAGGTCGCAGTCGCCTATCGCCACAGCGCGCCGTACTCCGGTGGCTGGGGCTGGGACGTGCAGACGCGCGACCTCGACGCCGGCCAGGCCGCGCTGCGCTATCGCGGCAAGGGCGGCGAGTGGATGTTCGGTGGCGACCGTGCCGGCGGCGTCAACGGCCTGTTCGTGCAGGGCACCGGCAGCCTGGCCACGATGGACGGCCGGTACTTCGCCAGCCGGCGCATCAGCGATGCGTTCGCAGTGGTTTCCGCGGGCGGCCTCGCGGGCGTGCCGGTGTTGTTCGAGAACCGCGTCACCGGCATCACCGACAAACATGGCTTCCTGCTGGTGCCCGACCTGCGTGGCTGGCAACGCAATCGCCTGGCGATTGATCCGGACGTGCTGCCGCCCGACACCGCCCTGCTCTCGCCCGAGCGTGTGGTGACTCCCGCCGACCACGGCGGCGTGCATGCCGTATTCGCCGTGGAGCAACTGCGGAGCGCGACCTTGCGGCTGCACGAAGCCGATGGAACCGCCGTGGAAGCAGGCACGCGAGTCGAGCGCGCCGACGGCGCCACCGCGATCGTCGGTTTCGACGGCGAACTGTGGCTGGAGCACTTCCGCGATGGCGAGACGCTCGCCTGGGGCCGCGCCGGCCGTCGCTGCACGATCGTTACGCCGACGTACGCCGCCGCGGCCGCAGGGCCCGTCCTCACCTGTACTCCCGGGAACACGCCATGACATCTGTTTGCCGCGCGCTGCTCAGCTCCGTCCTGCTCGCCGCCGGCCTGCTGGTCACGTCCCGTGCGGATGCCGCGCAGATGTCGTGCGCGCTCGCCGACACGACGGTGCTCGACTTTGGCCAGCCCGTCGCCAACCCGACGGTGCAGAGCGAGAGCACCGCGGTCGTGCGCGTGCACTGCGTCGGTGACGACGAAGCCGCGGGCAGCGCGATCGAGATCTGCCTGCTTGCGTCGCCGGGCGGCAACCCCGCCATGCGCCGTCCGCCCAGCACGTTGCGTTACGGCCTGTTCGCCGACAGCGCGCACACCCGACCGCTCGCCCATCCCGCAAGCCCCGTCTCGACCACGGTGCGGCTGGGTGATCGCCCGGGCGTCTCGGTCGATGCGCGGCTTTCGGTTTACGGCGTGATCGCGGCCGGCCAGACCGGCCTCGCCGGCGGCCTGCACGAAGACCGGGTGCCGCTGCAGGTGCGCGTGGCCACCCGGCAGGGCGAGGACTGCACGACCGCCCCCACCCGCGCCACGGGGTTCCTGGACGTGCGCGCACAGCTGGCGTCCGGCAGCTGCACGGTGAGCGCGGTCGACCTCGATTTCGGCCGCGCCGTGGACCTCGCGCGCGATGTCGACGGCAGCACTGCGCTGGGCGTCACCTGCACCGCGGGCACGCCGTATTCCGTCGCGCTCAACGGCGGCACGGTCGGACAGCAGGCCCACGCGCGACGCATGCGCATGTCGGACGCGCCGGCGACTGCCACGATCACGTACCAGCTCTATCGCGACGGCGCCCGCTCGCAGGTATGGGGCGACGTCGAGGCGGAACGCGTTACCGGCACCGGCACCGGGATGCCGCAGACGCTGCCGGTATTTGCGCGCGTCCCGCGTCAGCCGACGCCGCCGGCCGGTCATTACCTGGACGTGGTTACCGCGACCGTCACGTACTGACATTGACTGCGCGACGCGCGTCATGCGCGGCAGATGATCGATCCGCGTGTCAGCCGCGCATCGGGTCTCGTCGCTTGGCCGCGTAATGCCTGCGACGGCGCACCCAAGGCTGCGCTGGTAGCCGGCGGGCAGCTCGCCACCGGAGGCTCGCCGCGGGGCTGGACGCGCCGCCGCGCCGAAAGCAGTCGGCGCCCGGACCGCGACGCAGATCCGTACGGAGCGTGACCCGCCCCGTTGTTCGGCTAAACGCGAGGCGCGCGCGGCGAACCGCACCCTGAACGCGCCAGCGGCCGCTTCGCACGCCGTTCATTGGCACGCGACAAGGATCGGCTTCGCCTTTTCTACCGGACGCTTCCATGAAGCCGACTCTTCGTACCCTCGCGCTGGCCATCGGCCTCTTCTCCGTCTCGCTGACGTCCGCCGCCCGCCAGCCCCTGCACCTCGTGTCTGACGCGCAGCTCGCGCAGATGGGCCAGCAGCAGTTCGAGGAGATGAAGGCCAAGCAGCGCATGTCCAATGATCCGCGCCAGCAGGCGGCGGTGCAGTGCGTGGTCGATTCACTGCGGCGCGTGCTGCCGGCCCCGTACTCGACGCAGGCATGGGAGGTGCGCGTGTTCGTCGATGACACGCCGAATGCGTTCGCGCTCCCGGGTGCAAAGGTCGGCGTCAATACCGGCATGTTCAAGGTGGCGCAGTCGCAGGACGAACTGGCCGCCGTGCTGGGCCACGAGATGGGCCACGTCGTCGCGCGCCACAGCAACGAGCGCGTCTCGCGCCAGATGCTGACGCAGGGTGGATTGCAGCTTCTGGGTGCGATCGCCGGCCAGCATGCGTCGGCGCAGACCACGCGCGGGTTGATGACAGCCGCGGGCGGCGGCGCGCAGCTGTTCCTGCTGCTGCCCAACTCGCGCCAGCAGGAAGCCGAGGCGGACCAGCTCGGCCAGCGCTACATGGCGCAGGCCGGCTTCGACCCCGCGCGCGCCGTGACGCTGTGGCAGCACATGGAACAGGGTGCGGGCGGAAGCGCGCCGCAGTTCCTGTCGACGCATCCGAACCCGCAGAACCGTATCCGAGACCTCGCCGCGCGTGCGCCGTCGCTGCAATCGGTCGCGCGCGCTGCGCATGCAGCGGGGCGGTCGCCGAAGTGCTTCTAAGGTCGATGGTTGGCACGACGGCCCAGGGCAACGGGCCGTCGCGCTGATCCACTTCGACGGGCGTCGCAGCGCGTTCATACCGGACTACGCCTGCAACCCAGCGACGCGCTACCAGATCAGGTCGTCCGGCACCTTGAACCGGGCGTAGTAGGCGTCGTCCCCGTCGGCGGTTGCGGTTGCGCCGTCTGCCGTCGCGGCGTGATCGAGCACGATCATCGACGCGTCGCGTGCACGCACCTTTTCGGCGGCGGCGCGCGGCAGCAATGCGTAGCCGTCGTCGAGGCGCGCGATCACCAGCGCGCCGCTGGCCAGCTGCGCGCGTGATGCGGCGTCGACGAGAAGCGAGCGGATGGCCTCGCCATCGGCGAAGCGGTACGCGATCTCGCCGGGGGCCACGATGCGCTGCGTCACCACGATCTGCCGCGCCTGGGCACGTTGCTCGTGCGCACGCGCCTGCGCATTCCGTTCGGCAGCCAGTGCGCGGTCGCGCTCGACGCGCTCGACGCGCGCCCGCTCGGCGTCGATGCGCTGCTCGTTGGGCGCGGGTGCCGACTTGCCCTGTCGCTGCCGGGCCTGCTCGCGCGCCACCTGCGTGACCTGCGCCTTCTTGACCAGGCCGGCCTTGAGCAATTGGTCCTGAAGGGGATTTCGCATGCCGGCAGTCTAGTCGCGTCGGGCGCAGGCGGCGGTGACCCGCGCTGTTGCGGTCGCTCCCGACGCAGTCGACGGCCCGTCCATCGGCGCCGGAAAAGTCCTACGCGGTGGCGGGCACAGCCCTGACCCGCGCGGACCCAGTCCGCGCCCAGCCTTGCCGTGCCGCACTCCGCGGCGACTCGACGAGGACTCCACCATGCGCCCGTCATTGCGCCACACGGCCCTGTCCGCCGCCACCGTTTCGCTGGCGGCCGCGAGCCTGCTGCTCGCCAGCCCCGCGCGTGCCTACACGATGCGTCACTGCCATCCGAAGACCGGCGACGCGCTCGCGTCCACCGCGATGGTCGCCGACCTCAATCCCGGCGCTGCGGGTTCGACGCATCCGGTGTTCGGGCTCTCGTCGGTCAATGGGCTGATGACCGAGTTCAAGAGCCAGCTCTATTTCCAGGCCGACGACGGCACGCACGGTGCCGAACTTTGGCGGGTCGGCACCGGCGCGCCGTCGCTGGTCAGCGACATTGCCGCGGGCACTGCAGGTTCCGAACCGCACGCGTTCGCGACGTATGACGGCGCGCTGTATTTCGCCGCGCAGAGCTCGCCGGGCCACGACGTCGTGTATCGCACCGACGGCACGACCGTGACGCTTGCAGCAGACCCCGACGCGGGCGCCGCATCGCAGAAGGTCGTGATCAGGTCGCTCATCGTGTACGCCGGCAAGCTCTATTTCGTCCGCGCCGCGGATGGGGTCGACCGCCTGTGGCGCTATGACGGCGCGACTGTGCAGTTGGCCGGTGGCGCGAATGCCGCGGTGGGTTCGTTCGTCACCGACGACATCGGCGCGCACCCGTTCGTGGTTTTCAAGAACCGCCTCTACTTCGTCAAGGCAGTCGGCGCGAACTATCGCCTGTGGGCATTCGATGGCAACGGGGCAACGCAGGTCGCACAGCTCGTGCCCGACGGAAACTTCACCACGTACGGCTTCGACCTGGGCGCCTACGGCGACGCGCTCTATTTCGGCACCGTCGTTCCCGCCGATGCGCCGTTCGTTGCCGACGAGCTGTGGAAATACACGGGCAGCGGCGCGCCGATGAAGGTAGCCGGGCTTACCAAACACGCGTCGTCCTTCAGCCAGCCAGCCGAATTCAACGTCTTCAAGGGAAAGCTCTACTTCACCGGCGGCGCAGGCCTGTACCGTTACGACGGCACCTCGCTCGAGTTGTTGCCGGGCGGTGCGGGCGGCGTGCCATACGGCGCGGTAGGCCTCAGCCCGTATAGCGCCGTCGGCTCGTTGTACCTCGGCGGCTTTTATGACGACTGGACCAGCAGCGAGCCCTACCTGTTCAACGGCACGACCACCACGCTGGTGCGCGACATCATGCCGCCCGGCGCCGGCATGTATGCCGGGTCGTTCCCGACGCGGGCCGTCGAGGTCGACGACATGCTGTTCTTCAGCGCGGACGACGGCACGCACGGTCGCGAGCTGTGGCGCATGAAGCGCAATGACGGGCCGGCCAACCTCGACTGCGACATCGTGGTGATCCCGATCTGGGATGACTGGCGGCTGTGGGTGGTGGACGAGCGCGAGGTGATCGTCGCCACCTGGCTGACCGCACCCAACCAGCGCCCGCAACTGATCTCGCGCGAGCGCGCGGTGGTGCGCCGCGATCAACCGCTGCGCGTGAAGGGGTTGCAGGCCGATATCCGACGCGGCCGCGTCGCCGACGGCGCCCGACTCGTCACCCGGGTGTACGACGTCCGGACCGGCGCGGTGCTCGATCGCGGCGAGGGCGCGGTGGGCGTGTCGGCCCAGCCCGTCGGGCGCGAGGCGAGCGCAGCCATAGCGGTGCCGCAGGTCGGCGAACCGACGTTGCGCGACGTGATGGGGCAGCGCGTGCGCGGCCTATAGCAGACGGCCGACTGCAGCCACATCCGCAGGCGCGTGCGGATGTGGCGGCAGCCAACGCGGTGGTGGCGACGACGGCCGCCGCTCGGTCGTGGGCACACCCGAACCCACGCGATTGCGTCGCGCGCCGTCGGGCTAAGGCCGCGCGCACGACTGCAGCCTGTGCGATTTTTGCGTCCCACGTCGCCTACGGCGGCGCCGACCGTTGCCGATACCCTGGGTAGCGTCCGTGCTTTCGTCCGCGCGCATGCGCGCTTCGCCTGCAGGAGCCCGGGCGCCTCGCGATACGGGATGCCGCCCATCCATATGGCGTCAGCGGGGTGGTGTAATGCGCTGGGCATGGACGCAGCGCTCGGGTCGGCCATTGCCGAGCGTGATCCCACGAGCACGGGTGCCCCGGCGCCCGCCCCACGCAAGCCGAGCAGCCATGACCGCGCCCCCAAGCACCGACGACCTGCTCGCCGACACCGGCCGACCGCTGCTGCAGCTTGTGCAGCACCTCACGGGCATGGAGACGTCGTTCATCACCGCGATCGACTGGGAGAGCCAGGCGCAGGACGTCGTCCTCAGCCTCAACACCGGCGCGATCACCGTGGCCGAAGGGAGCCGCATCGACTGGAGCCGGTCGATGTGCCGTTCGATGTTCCTCGCCGGCCGCCCGCACAGCGCCGACGTCACCGCCGAGATCGCCGGCTCGGAAACCGCCGCGGCACTCGGCATGCGCAGCTTCTTTGCGGTGCCCATCCTGTGCGGCGACGTCACCATCGGCACGGTCTGCGGCAGCAGCGCACGCGCGGTGGAACTGAGCGATCACCAGATCGCGTCGATGGAACTGATCGCCACCAGCCTGCGTCAGCAGATCGATACGCGGGTGCAGCTGGCCGCTGCGCTGGCACGTGCGGAAGCGGCCACGCGCGATGTCGGGCATGCACGGCGCGAGGTCGATGAGCACCGCGAGATCGCGCGCTCGCTGGAAGTGCTGGCCAATACCGACTCGCTCACCGGGCTGCTCAATCGCCGGTCGTTCAACGCGCGCTGGGAGGAAGAACTCTCGCGGTCGGGCCGACGCGGCTACCGTCTGGGCGTGCTGTTGATCGACGTCGACCGCTTCAAGGGGGTCAACGACTCCGCCGGCCACGCGGCCGGCGATGCGGTGCTCATCGCGCTCGCTGCCTCGCTCCGCGCGGCGTCGACCAGTGCCGATATCGCCGCGCGCCTCGGCGGCGACGAGTTTGCGCTGGTGCTTACGCACCATGGCGTCAACCACCTGCTCGAAGTCGCGGCGTGCATACGCCAGCATTTCGCGGCCCTGATGCTGGAAGCCGGCACGGCGGGCATCACGCTCAGCATCGGCATCGCGGTCAGCGACACCAGCGCGCGTCGCGACCTGCTGGGTGCCGCGGACCGCGCGCTCTATGCGAGCAAGGCGCTCGACGGCGATTGCGCGCAGGTCGCGGACCTCGCAATCGGTGCGTAATTCGCGACTGCCTCGACGCGAGTGACGCCGGGCTCGTGCGCCTGACCTGACGCCGGGAGTGGGTAGCACCCCTGTTCACCTGATGGCGTCGCCAGACGGCGGCCCGGCGCGTTCCCACAGGCTTCGATCGGCTCCGCCCACGCACGCGGTTACCTGGCGTCGCCGCCCGATGCATCCGGATGGCGCGCCAACCACGCCGCCAGCCGCGCCTGGTAGGCGTCGAGTTCGTCGTTGTAGGCGTCGTTGACGCAGACCGCGCACCCGCCGCCGCAGCAGTCGCCCGGTAGGGGCTTCTCCGGCGGAAGCGGACGCGGGTCGGCTTGGTCGTTCACAACGGGTAGATCCGGCCGGGCCGCAGGTCTTTCAAGACCGTCGAGCTTCGGATCGCCCGCGTTCGTCCGATGCATCCGAGCGACGACGGCGCGTTCGTGCGCCTCGTGCCGAAACGAGCCGCGCCACAGCGATGCCTCGGGCCAGAGGCGTTCGAAACCCGCCGGGACGGCTGCTCAAGTTACGCCCCGCCCATGTGCGACCTGCCGCAGGACGCGTTCGAACACCTCGATCGGTTGCCCGCCGGAGACGAGGTGCTCGCGATCGAAGATGATCGCCGGCACTGCGTTGATGCCCGCGCGCAGGATCGCCTGTTCGTCCCCGCGCACCTCGTCGGCGTAGTCGTCGGACGCGAGGATCGCAGCGGCGCGCTCCGCCGGCAGCCCCACGCTGGCGGCAAGCCGCACGAGCACGTCGTGGTTGCTCACGTCCTCGCCGTCGGTGAAATACGCGCGCAGGAGTGCGTGCTTCAGCGCCAGCTGGTGGCCCTCCGCGGCCGCCCAGTGCAGCAGGCGATGCGCGTCGAAGGTGTTGTAGGTGCGCCGGCGCGCGCCAGTGGTAAAGCGGAAGCCCAGGGCCGCACCGCGTTCGCGGATGGCGTCGCGGTTCTGCGCCAGCTGTGCATCGGACAGCCCGTACTTGCGGCGCAGGTGGTCGTCGATGTCCTCGCCTTCGGGCGCCATGTCGGGATTCAATTCGAAGGGCTGCACGTGCAGCTCGATCGGGACATCGTCGCCGACCCGCGCGATTGCCTGCTCCAGCGCCGCCAGGCCGATCGCACACCACGGACAGACGATGTCGGAGACGAAATCGATTCGGATGGGCTCCGGGCCCGCAAAGCTGTTCATGCCTGCACACGCCTGCGCTGCGTCGAGACGCCGATGAAAGCATGGCACGCGTCGGCGGCCGATGAGAGCGCAGGCGCGGGCACCCGCTTCACGAAGTGCGGCGATGCAGACGGCGCCGCGTACAGCGTGGAGGTGGGCGGACGTCGATGCGCCGCCGTTCCCTCCAAGCCCGGCAACCGCGCGTCGCCTCGGCTGATGGCTCCCCCGCACTCCGTGGCACTCTGCCGCCAGTCCAGTGACCCGAGGCGACGACCCGATGCATCCGCTTCACAAGTTGGTACGTGCGCGACCGCGGTTGGTGTCCTCGCTGGCCGTCGGCGCCGTGATCGCCGCCCTGCTTCCGGACTCGCTGCATGTCATCACGCGCCTACTGGTGGGCTGGGACGCGGCCGTGTGGATCTACCTGGTACTCATGGGGTGGCTGATGATGACCGCCACGAGCGAGCAGGTGCGGCGGATCGCAAGCCAGGAAGACGAGAGCGGGCCGGTCGTGCTGCTGGTGTTCTCGCTGGCGGCCGCGGCGAGCCTGGCCGCCATCGTGCTCGAGCTGTCGAAGGCCAAGGGCATGCCGTTGTCGGAGCGCGCGCCGCATTACCTGCTCACGGGCGCGACCGTCGTAGGCACGTGGTTGTTCGTCGCCACGCTGTTTACCTTCCACTACGCGCGCATGTTCTACCGCGGCGATCACACGAAGCCCGCACTGCAGTTCCCCGAAGGCGAACTCGACCCGAACTTCTGGGACTTCCTGTATTTCTCGTTCACCATCGCGGCGGCGTCGCAGACGGCCGACGTGAACATCATGACGCCGAGCCTGCGCAAGACCGCGCTCGCGCAGACGGTCCTGAGTTTCTTCTTCAACGTCGCCGTTCTCGGCTTCGCGATCAACATCGCCGCGGGCGTCGTGGCTGGGTGAGGGCCTTCGCAGCGTGCATGTCTGCGCTGCTTCGATGCATCACCGCGCGTCAGGCGGTGGTCGCAGTCGTCGCCGCAGCAGCGCACCGGCGGCAAGCATCGCCAGCGCACCGACGGCTGCCACGCCCACGAGCAACGGCCCGTTGCGGCGGACCACGCCGTCGCCGAGCAGAACGGTGCCCGCGGCGAACGGCAGCTCGGCGATCG
>NZ_VTRV01000200.1 GCF_008274655.1 Cognatilysobacter lacus
GAGCTGTGCGGCGAGCGCGGGCCCTTGCGGCAGCAAGCGCGCGGCGCCGCGCTCGACGAGGAACTGCGCGTTCTTGGTCTGGTGGTCGTCCGTGGCCTGCGGAAAGGGAACCAGCACGCTGGCGACGCCGACCGCACAAAGCTCCGCGAGCGTGAGCGCGCCGGCGCGGCAGACGACGAGGTCCGCCCACGCATAGGCAGCGGCCATGTCGGCGATGAAGGGTTCGACGGACGCATCAACGCCCGCGTCGCGATAGGCGGCGGTCGCGGCGTCGACCATCTTCTCGCCGCACTGGTGGCGCACCTGCCAGCCGCCCGGATCGGGCAGCGACGCGATCGCCTTCGGCACGGCGGCGTTGAGTGCCGCTGCGCCCTGGCTTCCGCCGAGCACGAGCAGCCGCAATGCGCCGTCGCGACCGTCGAAGCGCACCGCCGGCGGCGCGACGCTCGCGATCTCGCTACGCACAGGATTGCCCACGATCTGCTCGGCCGCGAAGCTGCCCGGAAAACCCGTGAGCACGCGTCGAGCGAGCTTGGACAGCACGCGATTGGTCATGCCCGGCGCACGGTTCTGCTCGTGCACGTACAGCGGCACGCCGGCGAGCCTTGCCGCAAGGCCGCCCGGGCCGGCAGCGAAGCCACCGAAACTGATGACTGCTTTGGGCCGGCGACGCGAAAGGATGTTGCGCGCCGCCGCTACCGCGGATACCAGCTTGAACGGCGCCGCGAGCAGTGTCGCGGCACCCTTTCCGCGCACGCCGCGGATCGCGATCGTGTCGACCTCGATGCCGTGCTGCGGCACGAGTCGCGTTTCCATGCCGCCGGCGCTGCCGAGCCAGCCGACGGCAACGCCACGGCGCCGCAGTTCGTGCGCGACGGCGAGCCCCGGGAAGATGTGCCCGCCCGTGCCGCCGGCAAGGATCATCACCGCGACTTCCGCATTCGCGCTGGCGCGGGCATCGGTCATGCGCTGTGGCGCCCGAAGGTGGGTTCGACGCGCGGACGCAGGCGATTGGTGCCGCGTGGATCATTGCGACCGAGCGGGCTCACGCCCGCTGCCGGCGCAGGCGCTGCGGGACGCGCTGCGGTGGTGTGCGTCGTCGGCGACGGCGTGGCGGCGGTATCGCGACGCAGCGCGACCTGGCGACGCGCGCGCTCGAGTTCGTAGGAGATGCGCAACAGCAGCCCCATCGCCGCCATCGTCATCGCGATGGACGAGCCGCCGTACGAGATCAGCGGCAGCGTGAGGCCCTTGGTCGGCAGCAGGCCGAGGTTGACGCCGATCGACACCGTGCTCTGGATGCCGATCCACAGCGCGATGCCGAAGGCGCAGTAACCCGCGAAGTGGCGGCGCATCTCGACACACTTGAGGCCGACCCAGAGCGCGCGCCCGACCAGCGCCGCGTACAGCGCGATCACCGCGCACACGCCGACGAAGCCGAGCTCCTCGGCGATCACCGCCATGATGAAGTCGGTATGCGCCTCGGGCAGGTACGACAGCTTGTGCACCGACGCGCCGAGTCCGGCGCCGAACCATTCGCCGCGGCCGACGGCCATCAGCGCGTTCGCCAGCTGGTAGCCGTCGCCGAACGGATCCTTGAAGGGATCGGTGAACGACGTCATGCGCCGTACGCGGTAGGGCTCGAGCAGGATCATCGCGCCCAGTGCGGGAAGCAGCGCGAAAAGCGGGCCCACGAGGCGCGGCAGGTTGGCGCCGCCGAGCACCAGCATGCCGGCGGTCATCGCGAGGATGAGCGCGGACGAGCCGAAGTCCTTCTGCACGGCGAGCAGCACGCCGGCGAATGCACAGGCCACGCCGACGACCTTGATGATCGCCTTCCAGCTGGCGCTCACTTCTTCGCTGAATCGCTTGAGGTAGGCCGCGAGCCACACGACCATCATCAGCTTCACGGCCTCCACCGGCTGGAAGTTCACGACGCCGAGGTTCACCCAGCGCTTGGCGCCCTTCACGGTCACGCCCAGGCCCGGCACCGCGACCATCAGCAACAACACGACGCCGATGATCGGCAGCCACGGCGCATAGCGCTCGATCGTGCGCAGCTCCATGCGCATCACCCACGCCGCGGCGATGCCACCTGCAACGATGAAGAACAGATGCTTGGTCAGGTAGTAGGTCGGGCTGGCCGCCTGCGCGACCGACGCCGAACCGACCATCACCACGCCGAGGCACAGCAGCGCGCCGATCAGGCCGAGCAGCCATGGGTCGAAGCGGCCGGTGATGGCGTCGAAGCGCGTCGCCTGGCGGGAGGTGTCCATCAGCGCACCTTCAACGTGGCCAGGCCGATGAGCACCAGCACGACCGAGATGATCCAGAACCGCACGATCACGCGCGGCTCGGGCCAGCCTTTCAGCTCGAAGTGGTGGTGGATCGGCGCCATCTTGAAGACGCGCTTGCCGGTGAGCTTGAAACTCGCCACCTGGATCATCACCGACAGCGTCTCGATGACGAAGATGCCGCCCATGATCACCAGCACCAGTTCCTGGCGGACGATCACGGCGATCGTGCCGAGCACGGCGCCGAGCGCGAGCGCGCCGATGTCGCCCATGAACACCATCGCGGGGTACGTGTTGAACCACAGGAAGCCGAGGCCGGCACCCGCGATGGCGGCGCAGACCACGATCAGTTCACCCGCACCCGGAATCTGGGGGATCTGCAGGTAGTTCGAGAACACCGCATTGCCCGACGCGTATGCGAACACGCCGAGCGCGCAGGCGACCAGCACCGTCGGCATGATCGCGAGACCATCGAGCCCGTCGGTCAGGTTGACCGCGTTGGAGAAGCCGACGATCCACAGGTAGGCGATGAACACGAAGCTCACGCTCACCAACGGCAGCGCGACCTGCTTGAACAGCGGGATGTAGAAGGTGGTCGCCGCCGGGACGTCGGCCGTGTAGTACAGGAACAGGCCGGCCGCGAGGCCGACGACCGACTGCAGGAAGTACTTGGTGCGCGAGCGCATGCCGTTCGGGTCGCGGCGCACGATCTTGATCCAGTCGTCCCACCAGCCGATCGCGCCGAACGCGACCATGACCGCGAGTACCAGCCAGACGTAGCGGTTACGCAGGTCGCCCCAGAGCAGCACCGAAGCGAGCACGGTCAGCAGGATCAGCGCGCCACCCATGGTGGGCGTGCCGGCTTTCGAAAAGTGCGACTTCGGGCCGTCGCTGCGGATCGGCTGGCCACCCGCCTTGAGCTGGCCGAGCCGGCGGATCACCACCGGCCCGATCCAGAGCGACAGGAACAGCGCGGTGAGCGCGCTGAGGATGCCGCGGAACGTGAGGTAGGCGAACAGGCCGAAGTGGCCCTGCAGCTGTTCGAGCCAACGGGTGAGTTCAAGCAGCATGCGGATGTCCGTCCAGAAGCGCGGCGACGATGCGGTCCATGGCACTGCCACGCGAACCCTTCACCAGCACGCGCACGCCGGACACGAGGTCCGCGCGCAGCGCCGCAGCGAGGGCTTCGTGGGTATCGAAATGGCGGGCGTCGGCGCCGTAGGCGTCGGCGGCGGAAGCGCTGAGCGCGCCGAGTGTGTAAAGCCGCGCGATGCCGGCGTCGCGCGCACGCGCACCCATC
>NZ_VTRV01000201.1 GCF_008274655.1 Cognatilysobacter lacus
CCGGGAATGCAGGACGGTCAGCCGGGTGCACCGGGCAACGCGATGCCGGTCGCCCCCGACGCGACGCCCGCCGCGACCCCGCCTGCGGTCGTTCCCGCCGCGGCCGAGGCCACGCTCGCCAAGACCGACCCGCTGCGTGCGCAGGTGCTGCTCGAGCGCGCCTTCTTCTCGCCGGGCGAGATCGACGGCGCGAAGGGCAGCAACATGGCGCGCGCGGTCAAGGCGTTCCAGACTGCTCACGACATCAAGGCCACCGGCGCGCTCGACACCGCGACCTGGGATCTCCTGAATCAGGACGCCGCCCCGGTGCTGATCGAATACACGCTCACCGCCGACGACGTCGCCGGTCCGTTCGAGAAGACGCCCAAGACCCCCGCGGACATGGCGAAGATGCAATCGATGCCTTACGAGTCCGCGCTTGAGAAAGTGGCGGAGAAGTTCCACATGGCCCCGGCGCTGCTCAAGAAGCTCAACCCGGACGTGAAGTTCGCCTCTGCCGATGCATCAGCGACCGATGCATCGAAGGCCGGCAAGGACACCAAGTCGACGTCGAAGGACGCTTCGAAGCCTTCCGCAACCGCGGCTTCGTCGACCACCGCGGACACGACCGCTGCCACCACGGGCGACACGCTGGCCGGCACCAAGATCACCGTGCTCAACGTGATGCCCGCCGAGCAGTTCCCGACGCCGGCGAAGATCGTCGTCGACAAGTCGGACTCGGCGCTGATCCTAGTCGATGCAAGCGACAAGACCCTCGGCGTATTCCCGGTGACCACCGGCAGTGCGCAGTTCCCGCTGCCGATCGGCGAGTGGAAGATCAACGGCGTGCAGCAGAATCCGGTGTGGCATTTCGATCCCAAGCTGATTGCGGGTTCGAAGAAGACGGACAAGCCGGCCGATGTTCCGGCGGGCCCGAACAACCCGGTCGGCGTCGTGTGGATCGACCTCAGCAAGGAGCACTACGGCATCCACGGCACGCCGCATCCCGAGCGCATCGGCAAGACCGAATCGAATGGCTGCATCCGCATGACGAACTGGTCGGTGAAGGCGCTGTCGCACGTCGCCAAGCCGGGCATGCAGGTCACGATGCGCGAGTGACCAGGGCGCGCGGGTCGGCCACGTGCCGGCCCGCGCGGTTGTGCCGGATGCGTGTGCAGTCGCCTGGAGTCAGGCACCACGAGCCGCCCCGTTTCGACGCGCGTTACGGTTTCCGACGCCATGACCGGCGCGTGCGCACGCGCCAGCCGAGCCATTCGACCCGCCCGAGGTTCGCGCAGAGCCGGCAGTCGACGCCTCGATCCGGCTGGATCGGTTCGGTCTCGGTGACACCCGGCAAGCGGCAGTGAGCGACCCTCACGCAGCCGTGCCCGGTTCAGCCGCGGTCGCCGAACGCACTAGACTGTCGCTCCCGCGGATCCGGTCGACGCCATGCGCACTACGCTTTCCCTTCTGCTCGTCGTCGCCGCACTGAGCGGCTGCCATCGCGACGCGGTGCGCGCCGACATGCCTGCGCCGCGCGCGACGGCCTCGGTGGCCGCCGACGACAACCTCAACGCCGTGCTGTGGATGCAGAACGCCGTCGAGTACCGCGCCAACGCGCTGCAGACCTATCGCGCGGCTGCACGCGAACTCGACCGCGCGCTCAAGGACCGCAGCTGGGACGCGCTGGACGCGACCGAGCGCGCCAACCCCGCGCGCGGCCTGCCGCCTGCGGTCATCTTCGACGTCGACGAGACCGTGCTCGACAACTCCCCTTACCAGGCGCGACTGGTCTCTGCGGGGACCGAATATGACGAAGCGCAGTGGGACGCGTGGGTGAGGGAGCAGAAGGCCACCGCGATACCTGGTGTTGTCGAGTTCGCGAAGGCCGCGCAGGCGCGCGGCGTCGCGCTGTTCTTCATTTCCAATCGCGCCGTGCACCTGAAGGACGCGACGATCGCCAACCTGCGTGCCGCGGGCCTGTCGGTGAAGGACGACGCGTTCCTGGGCCTCGGTACCGTGGTGCCCGACTGCGAGCAGGACGGCAGCGACAAGAACTGCCGCCGCCAGCTGATCGGCCGCAAGTACCGCGTGCTGATGCAGTTCGGCGACCAGCTTGGCGACTTCGCCCAGGTGTCGCCGAACTCGCCGGCACAGCGCAATGCGCTGTACGAAGCGCATCGCGCCTGGATCGGCGAGCGCTGGTGGGTGCTTGCAAATCCGAGCTACGGCTCATGGGAGCCGGCGCTCTTCGACAACAACTATCGCCAGTCGCGCGACGCGCGCCGCGCCGCCAAGCGCGAGGCGCTGCGACTCGCGCGCTGATCCACGTAATCCCAACGAGCCGTTGAACGCAACGCGCTCCGGATAGAACGAAGCGCGGGCCCGAAGGCCCGCGCGCGTGTCGCTTGGTGGAACGTCCGGCTTAGCGGTCGCTGCCGCCGCGTCCGCCCTGGTTTCCACCCTGGTTGCCGGACTGGTTTCCGCCGCCGCTCGCTTGGCCGCCCTTGCGTCCGGCCTCGCGTGCTTCCTGCGAAGTGAATTCGTGCGCGTGGCCGCTGCGATGCGCGGCCTTGCCGCCCTCGGATGCGATCTCACGCTGCTGTTCGGTGTCCATCGACGCGAAGCCGCGATTGCTGCTGCCCTGGTTGCCGCCCTGGTTGCTGCTCTGATTGCCACCCTTGTTGCCGCCCTGATTACCGGCCATTAGTGAATCCTCTTCGTTCAATGGGGAATGTGCGGGGCGTGGTGCTCTACGCCCGCCTGAAGTGTGTGCAGCCGCCCGTAAGCGCGACGGCATGTCTGCGTGCACGGCGGTTAACGCCGTTCACGGCACTGAGCGGCGGTTGCAGCGCGCCCCGTTCAACCGCCGGATCGGCTTTCGGCGTTTCACGTCCCGCGACACCTGCAACGACGTGCGGCCGCGTGCACACTCGTGCAACAGGAGGCCCCCGTGACCGCACACGACGAACGCGTCGACGCCTACATCGAACGTGCCGCACCATTCGCGCGCCCGCTGCTCCGGCAGCTGCGTCGCGACTTGCACGCCGCATCGCCGGCGCTCGACGAATCAATCCGCTGGGGCATGCCCGCGTTCCTGCACGACGGCAGGATCGTGGCGATGCTCGCGGCGTTCAAACAGCACGCGAGCCTCACCCTGTGGCGCGCTGGCGACAATGCGGCGCGGCGCGAGGGCGAGGGCATGGGCCAGTTCGGTCGGCTCACTACGCTTGCCGAACTACCGAATGCCGCGACGATCGCGGCCCGCGTACGCGAGGCGATCGCCCGCATCGCGGGCGGCGTGCCAACGCCGCCCCGCAATCGCGAAATTCGGCCCGAAGCGGTCGTGCCCGACGAGCTGCGCGCGGCTCTTGACGCTCATCCGGCCGCGGCCGCGACGTTCGCCTCGTTCCCGCCCGGCCAGCGCCGCGAATACGTGGACTGGATCACCGAGGCCAAGCGCGACGACACACGCGCCCGCCGCCTCGCCCAGGCGATCGAATGGCTCGCCGAGGGCAAGACGCGCAACTGGAAGCACGAGCGCCGCTGACGCTGAAGGAAGCCGGACGCGTGCCGATAACGGCCAAGCGCACGGCCCGATCGTGCGCGCACGCGGGCACGTCCCGCCGGACG
>NZ_VTRV01000202.1 GCF_008274655.1 Cognatilysobacter lacus
CGCACGGCGTCGCGTTCGACGACCACCGGCGTGGCGGGCCCGGTGCGCGTTGGCGCGGGCGCGCAACCGAAAAGGAGGGCCGATGCCAGCAACGCGACGGCGAGGCGGGCGAGTGGACGAAAGGGGAGGCGGAGCGGAGTGGGCGACATGCGCGAGGACGACGGCGGGGACCGGGTTAGGATTCTACCCGCGCCCCGTGTAGGACCACGATGCAGACCCCCGGCACGCTCCACGTTGTGGCCACCCCGATCGGAAACCTCGGCGACCTCGGCGCCCGCGCGCTCGAGACATTGCAGGCGGTCGACGCCATCTGCGCCGAGGACACGCGGCATACGCGCCAGCTGCTGGCGCACTTCGGCGTCGAGAAGACGCTGATCGCGCTGCACCAGCACAACGAGATGGCCCAGGCCTCTCAACTGGTGGCGCGCCTGCTGGGCGGGCAGTCCCTCGCGCTGGTCAGCGACGCAGGCACCCCGCTGGTCAGCGACCCGGGCTTCCGACTGGTGCGCGCAGCCCGCGAGGCGGGCATCCGTGTGTCCCCGGTGCCCGGCGCCTGTGCGGCGATCGCCGCACTGAGCGTGGCGGGCATCGCCTCGGACCGTTTCGCGTTCGAAGGCTTCCTGCCTACCAAGGGCTCGGCACGCCGCGAGCGGCTGACCGCCCTGGTCGCCGAGCCACGCACGCTGATTTTCTACGAGGCCTCGCATCGCATCGAGGAGACGCTGGCCGACCTCGTAACGGTGTTCGGGCCGCGCCACGCCGTGGTCGGACGCGAGCTCACCAAGCTCTTCGAGACGGTACTGGACGGCGACCTGCCGTCGCTGCAGGCGCGGGTGGCGGCCGACCCCAACCAGCGACGGGGGGAATTCGTGGTGATCGTCGAGGGTGCGGGCGAGGACGCGGATGCGTTGCTCGCCGAGGGCCGGCGCGTCTACGCGAAGCTCTGCGAACACATGAAACCCTCCCAGGCCGCCAAAGTGGCTGCCGAGCTGACCGGCGCGCCGCGCAAGGCGCTGTACGGGGCGGAGCCAGGCTGACCGGGCCTGGGGGGAAGGGGCCGCGCCGGTCGCGCGGCGTCGGGCTTCAGGCGGGCGCTGGCGCCGCGAAGCGAAACGCCGTGGTTCGCCTGCCACTCCCGTAGAATCCACCGAGGCGGAGTCGGCCAGACAGTCGCGTCATTCGCAAGAATGCCGAGGAAAGTCCGGGCTCCACAGGGCACGGTGCCAGGTAACGCCTGGGCGGCGCGAGCCGACGGAAAGTGCAACAGAGAGAGACCGCCGATGGCCCGCAAGGGCACAGGCAAGGGTGAAACGGTGCGGTAAGAGCGCACCGCGAGTCCGGCAACGGACCGGCACGGCAAACCCCACCGGGAGCAAGACCAAATAGGGAGGCTATGCCGCGGCCCGCGGTGCCTCCGGGTAGGTTGCTTGAGCGCAGGCGGTGACGCCTCGCCTAGAGGAATGACTGTCCACGACAGAACCCGGCTTACCGGCCGGCTCCGCCGCTTTCCTTGCTGACCGATGAATTCGCCAAGCGGCCCTAGTGGGAGCGCCGACGGGCGGCATGTCCCGTGAAGCCGGCTGTGGCGCCTGTGGACATCCGGTGACGATGCCCGCCCGGATTCCTTCTGTCTCAACTCCTGAGACAAAACAGGGGCTTGTGGATAAAGCTTGAACAAGTATCTCAAGTGTCCCGCAAGTCGTTGACTTCACTTGGGAAAATCATCGCGCCGTATTGTTGACAACGCTTTGGGTGGGGCATAAGGTGGGTTCCTGTGGGAAAGCCCGGTCTTTTGTGGTTTTCCTCACTCCGATCAAGCTCGCGTGAAGACGGGCGACCGAGGGGACCGATCCGTGTTTCAGGGCGAAACCGCAATCACCATCGATGACAAAGGCCGGATGGCGGTTCCAACTGCTTACCGCGACGTCATTGCGCGTGAATGCGAGGGCCGTCTTGTCTTCACCTACAACCCCTTCGAACCCGGTTCGCTGTACCTCTATCCGCAGCCGGTCTGGGAGCGCGTGCGCGACCAGGTCAATGCGCTGCCGAAGACAAAGCGCACCAGCCGCATCTTCCAGCTGAAGCTGGTCGGCGCGGCCACGTTCGTCGAGCCGGACAGCAACGGCCGCATCAGCGTGCCGGCAAGCCACCGCGCCGCGATTGGAATCGAGAAGCGCGCGGTGCTGTTGGGCATGGGCGACAAATTCGAACTGTGGAGCGAGCAAGCCCACCACGCCCAGATCCGCCAGACGATCTCTGACGACGATCTGAGCGACGGCTTGCTGGATCTCCAGCTGTGACGGCCGGTGGCATGGGACGCACGGCGTCCACAGGCCACCTCCCGGTGATGTACGCGCAGGTCCTGGATGGCCTGCGGGTGTCAGGGGATGGAACGTATCTCGACGGCACGTTCGGGCGCGGCGGGCACGCCCGGGGTGTCCTGGAGCGACTGGGGCCCAAGGGGCGTCTGCTGGTGATGGACAAGGATCCCGAGGCGATCAGCGTCGCCGAGCGCGAGTTCGGCGCCGATCCGCGCGTGTCCATCTTCCGCGGCAGCTTCGCGCAACTCGCGCAGTGGGACGCGACCGCAGCGGGCCTCGACGGCGTGCTGTTCGATCTCGGCGTCTCGTCGCCGCAACTCGACGTCGCCGAGCGCGGTTTCTCGTTCGGCAAGGACGGCCCGCTCGACATGCGCATGGACCCCGATTCGGGTGTCAGCGCAGCCGAATGGCTCAACAGTGCCACGGACCGCGAAATCGCCGACGTGCTCTGGACCTTCGGCGAAGAGCGCCAGAGCCGCCGCATCGCCCGCGCGATCGTCGCGCGCCGCGCGGAGGCGCCGATCGAGCGCACTGCGCAGCTTGCCGATCTCATCGCCTCGGTGGTTCCGCGCGGCGACCAGAAGATCCATCCGGCCACGCGCTCGTTCCAGGCGATCCGCATCTTCATCAATCGCGAGCTCGGCGATCTCGAGGATGGCCTCGACGCCGCGTTCGAGCGCCTCAAGCCCGGTGGCCGGCTCGTCGTGATCAGCTTCCATTCGCTGGAAGACCGCATCGTCAAGCAGTTCATCGCGCGCCACGCCAAGGGCCCGGCCGGCAACCGGCGCATGCCCGTGGAAGTCGAGTTCACGCCGACGCTGCGCGATGTGCACGGCGCGCTCAAGGCCGACGACGCCGAGCTCGCGATCAACCCGCGCGCGCGCAGCGCGGTGTTGCGAGTCGCCGAGAAGCTGGCGGTGGCCGCATGATCCTGCGCGCCGTCCTCGCCGCGCTGATCGTCGCCAACGTGGTCACCGCACTCGCGGTGGTCGAGACGCGCCAGCACCATCGGCAGCTGTTCGTGCAGGCCACCAAGCTCGAGAAGGCGCGCGACGACCTGAACATCGAATTCGGCCGCCTGCAGCTCGAGCAGGCGACGTGGGCGGAATCCAACCGCATCGACCAGGTCGCGCGCGACCGGCTCGGCATGAAGTTCCCGGAAGGCAACGACATCGTGGTGATCCGCCCATGAGGACGCAGGGCGACATCCGCCGCGTCCGCAACGAGCGCCGCAAGGGTGGCGATCCGCTGCGTCGCCTGCGCGCGCTGCTCGGCGGCGGCGGCGGTTC
>NZ_VTRV01000203.1 GCF_008274655.1 Cognatilysobacter lacus
CGCAGACCTTGCGCCAACGCCTGGCGGCCGCGATGAAGCCGGCGGACCCCACCAGCACCGAGCCCACCGGCGCGCCCAGGCCCTTGGACAGGCAGACCGACACGCTGTCGAAATGCCTTGCGATCTCGCGCGGCGCCACGTCGAGCGCGACCGCCGCGTTGTACATGCGGGCGCCGTCGAGATGCAGGAGCAGGCCGTGGTGGTCGCAGAACTCGCGCGCGTCGCGCAGGTACGCCATCGGCAACACGCGGCCGTGCCACGTGTTCTCCAGCGCGAGGAGTCTCGTGCGTGCGAAGTGCGGGTCGACCGGCTTGATCGCGCGCTCCACGACGTCGAGCGGC
This sequence comes from Cognatilysobacter lacus, assembly GCF_008274655.1. Classification (GTDB taxonomy): domain Bacteria; phylum Pseudomonadota; class Gammaproteobacteria; order Xanthomonadales; family Xanthomonadaceae; genus Cognatilysobacter; species Cognatilysobacter lacus. Next base: position 342 of record NZ_VTRV01000203.1, read on the forward strand.
AGCGTCCCGTCGGCCGCCTGCACGATCGGCTGCGGCTGGATCGAGCCCAGCACCGCGGCGCCGCCGCCTTCGAACTTGTAGGTATGCGCGTCCATGCCGACGATGTATTCGTCGCCGCGCGCGCAATGCGCCATGAGCCCGACGAGGTTGGCCTGGGTTCCGCTCGGCGTGAACAGGCCGGCCTCGAAGCCGAGGTCCGCAGCCACGCGTGCCTGCAACGCATTGACGGTGGGGTCTTCGCCGTAGACGTCGTCGCCGACCTCCGCCGCCAGCATGGCCTCGCGCATCGCGGTGCCCGGGCGGGTGACGGTGTCGCTGCGCAGGTCGATCTTCTTCATCGTCTCGGAACCGTTGCACGGGCAGGGCCCGCGATGATGCCAGCCCGGCGCGCGCGTGCGGCTAGACTCGCGTCATGAAGATCGCCAGCTGGAACGTCAATTCGCTGAACGTGCGGCTGCCGCACCTGGAAACCTGGCTGGCGAGCGCGAAGCCGGACGTGGTCGCGCTGCAGGAGACCAAGCTGGAGGACACGCGCTTCCCGGACACCGCGATCGCCGCGGCCGGGTACCGGAGCGTTTTCTCCGGGCAGAAGACCTACAACGGCGTCGCGATCCTGACGCGCATGGATGCACCCGGCGGTGGCGTGCTCGACGACGTGCAGGCCGGCATTCCCGGGTTCGAAGACGCGCAGAAACGCGTGCTGGCCGCGACGGTCAACGGCGTGCGCATCGTCGACGTCTACGTGGTCAACGGGCAGTCGGTGGGCAGCGAGAAATACGCGTACAAGCTGCGCTGGCTCGAGGCGCTGCATGCGTGGCTGCGCGAGGAAATGCGGCGCTACCCGCGGCTGGTGCTGCTCGGCGACTTCAATATCGCGCCGCGGGACCTGGACGTGCACGACCCCGCGCAGTGGAACGACGACCACATCCTGACCTCGCGCCCCGAGCGTGACGCACTCGATGGCCTGTTGGCGCAGGGGCTGCACGACGCATTCCGCGCACTCAACCCTGCGGAACGGGCCTTCAGCTGGTGGGATTACCGGCAGTTCGCATTGCGCCGCGACCTCGGCCTGCGCATCGACCTGACGCTGGTGTCCGACATGTTGCGCGCGGAATGCGTGGCGGCCGGCATCGACAAGGAGCCGCGCACCTGGGAGCGGCCGAGCGACCATGCGCCGGCGTGGGTACAGCTCGCGGGCTGAGGGCCGTCTCGCGTTTTCCCAAAGAAAAAGGCCCGGTTTCCCGGGCCTTTTTCATCGAAGCGGCGTAACGCTATTAGCGTGCGCGACCACGACGGAACATGTTGACGATCGCCAGCAGGACGACGGCGCCGAGCAGCGACATCAGCAGGCCCGGCAGCGAGAAGTCACCGCTGTTGATGGTGCCGCGGCTGCCGAGGAACATGCCGCCCAGCCAGCCACCGAGGAACGCGCCGACGATGCCGACGACGATGTTCATGAGCGCGCCCTGCTGGGCATCCGTCTTCATGATCATGCTGGCGATCCAGCCGATGATTCCGCCAACGATCAGCCAAATGATGAAGCCCATGGTGTTTCTCCTTTCCAGTCAGAGGGTGAATTCGGCACCCATGTGTTTGGGGGCGGGCTCAGTCTGGAAAGCCGGTCGTGACGGCCGTGTGTGAATACAGCCGCTTCCCGTCGCCGTTCATCCGGCGGTCGTGGGCGAATTGTGAAGCGCGAGCAGGGGAATCATCCCTGCAACAGTGACAGCACCTCGGCGCGCGGGAGCTTGCCGGTTTCGTTGCGCGGCAATGCCGGAACGCACCGCAGGCGACGCGGCAGGAACACCGGATCCATCTGTACGCGCAGTGCGTGGAGGATGTCGTTGGGCGACAACGTCGGTGCCACCGCGAGCGCAGCGATCCGACGCACGCCATTCGTTCCCGCATCCAGTTGGACGACGACGCCGTCGACGACGCCCGGCACCGCAAGCAGCTTGCGCGTGAGGTCGCCGAGCGATGCGCGCTTGCCGGCGATCTCCAGCAGGTCGGCATTGCGTCCGCAGAGGCGGAAGCGTCCGTCGTGCAGCAGCTCGACCAGGTCGGCGAGCGCGACCGGCGCTGCGAGGTGGCGGGCTTCGACCAGCGTGCCGTCCGGTTGCGGCGACAGGCGCACGCCGGGCAGCAGCGTCCATGCCTCGTCGATCGCGGTGCGGCGGCGCGCGAAGATGCACGTCTCCGTGGAGCCGAACATCTCGCGCACTTCGCAGCCGAACGCGGCCTCGGCGGCCTGCGCCAGCTCCTGCGGCAGCGGCGCGGTGGCGGACACGATGCCGGCGAGTGGCGGCATCGCGAAGGACGCGTCGTCGCCCTGCGACTGCACGAGCGCGCGCAGATGCACCGGCGTGGTCACCAGCAACGCGCGGCGCGGACATTCGGCAACCGCGCGCGCAACGTCCTGCGGGAAGAACGGGCGCGCGGCGTGCACGGCAACGTCGCCGAGCAGCGGCAACATCACCGACGTCTCCATGCCGTACATGTGCTGCGGCGGCACGGTGGCGACCACCGGCGTCGTGGCGTGGGCGTCGAGCAGGCCGGCCATCGCAGAGATGTTCTGCGTGGTGCTGGCGACGAAGCTCGCCAGCGTCTTGCGGTTGGCGGTGGGCAGGCCGGTGCTGCCGGAGGTGAAGCCGATCAGCAGCGCCGCATCGCCGTCGATCTCGAGCGGCGCGCCTTCGAGCTCGTCCAGCACGTCGGGCAGGCGCCAGTACGCGGGCGGCGCGGGCGCGAGGTCGGTATCCCCGATGCAGATCGCGTCCATATGGTCGACACGCACGGCGTCGACGACAGCCGGCGCACGCGAGGGCGGCAGCAACGTGACCTGCCCGCGCAGCGCAGCCGCGCACAGCGCCACGATGAAGCGATAGCGGTCGTCGCAGAGGTTCACGGCATGGCGCGCCGGCGGCAGCGAAGCGGCGACGGCGCGCACGTGGCGTTCGAACAGCGCGCGCGTGACCGGGCGGCCACGATCCAAGGCGATCACGCGCGAGGCCGGGCCGGCGACCAGCGCCAGCATGCGCACGGCGACCCCAGGACCTGTTTCGATGACCGCCGACATGTGCACGACCCGACGCGTTTTCCCCGGCCTTACTTTACGCTGCGGGGCCCGCCCGGTCAGCCGCCATGCCCGAAACTCCCGCCGTTCGCCGACACGGCCCGGTGCTCGTGGGCGTGCTGCCCCACGCGCCAGGGCTTGCG
>NZ_VTRV01000204.1 GCF_008274655.1 Cognatilysobacter lacus
CCCCAGCCGCGCCAGTGCTTCAGGGTGCCCGGGACGCAGCAGCAGGGCGCGCCGCGCCGCCCGCTCGCCCGCGAGCGCATCACCGCCGTCGAGTTCGGCCTCGGCGAGGATCACCCACGCGATCGCATCGCCCGGTGACTTCGATACCTGCAGCCGTGCCTGCGCGCGCGGATCCTGCATGTCAGGCGCGCACGCGCGACCCGGCCAGGTCGAGCGAATACCACTGCGTTGCCTCTTCGTCCCAGCCGGCGTTGCGGTAAAGCGCGCGCGCCGCGAGGTTCTCCACGGCCGTCTCCAGCACGATGCGATGCCCGCCGGCAGCACGCGCTGCCGCTGCCGCGGCCTCGAGCAGGCGCCGACCGACCGCCATGCGTCTCGCGCCGGAATCCACGTACAGGTCGTTGAGCACGAATACCGGCACCAGCCGCACCGACGAGAACATCGGATACAGCTGCGTGAAGCCGACCGCGAGATTCCCGCGCCATGCCAGCAGAACGATCGATTCACGCAGCGCCATGCGTTCGGCCAGGAAGGCGCGGCCCGCGGCGCGATCCGTGGGCTGCCCGTAGAACTGGCGATAGGCGTCGAACAGGCGCGCCGCGTCGTCGAGGTCTGCGGGGCGGGCGGCGCGGATGCTGAGGTCGGCGTTCATGGCGGTCGCGGCGGCGGGCGTGGTCGCATTGTCGCGTGCAAGCGTGGCATGCGGGCGGCGCTCGTCGCGCGGTGCCGCCGAGGCATCAACCCGTCGTCGTGAGGCGCGCCAGCTCGTCGGCCTGATGCTCCTGCTGGAGGCGATCGAGCAGCGGGTCGATCGCGCCGTCCATCACGTTCGGGAGATCGTAGAGCGTAAGGCCTTCCACGCGATGGTCGGTGATGCGGCCCTGCGGGAAGTTGTAGGTGCGGATGCGCTGGCTGCGATCGCCGCTGCCGACCTGCAACTTGCGCGTCTCGGCCTGGGCCGCCGCGGCCTTGGCGATCTGCGCGTCGGCGAGCATCGCGCGCAAGCGTTTCATCGCCTTGTCGCGGTTGGCGTGCTGGCTGCGCTCGGTCTGGCTTTCCACCACCAGCCCGCTGGGAAGATGCGTGATGCGGATCGCCGAGTCGGTCTTGTTGACGTGCTGGCCGCCGGCGCCGGACGAGCGATAGGTGTCGACGCGCAGGTCCGATGCCGAGATCTCGATCGGTGCTTCGTCCGCCTCGACCGGAATGATCGCGACGGTCGCCGCCGACGTGTGGATGCGCCCCTGCGATTCGGTGGCCGGCACGCGCTGCACGCGATGCGTGCCCGATTCGAACTTGAGGCGCGAATACGCACCGCGACCCTCGACGCGCGCGATCACTTCCTTGAAGCCGCCATGTTCGCCCGCGCTGGCGGACTCCACTTCGATCCGCCAGCCCATGCGCTCGGCGTGGCGTGTGTACATGCGGAAAAGGTCGCCCGCGAAGATCGCTGCTTCGTCGCCGCCTGTGCCCGCGCGCACCTCGAGGTACACGTCGCCCTCGTCGCGCGGATCCTTCGGAATCAGGTGCGCGAGCAGTTCGGCTTCGAGCCGCTCGAGCCGCAGCGTCGCGGCTTCGGCTTCCTCGTCGGCCAGCTCGCGCATCTCCGGGTCGCTGCGCATAGCCTGCGCATTGGCCAGGTCCTCTCGCGCGCGACGTTCGTCGTCGAGCGCCGTGGCGACCGGTTCGAGCTGCGAGAACTCGCGCGACAGCCGACGGAACTGCGGGGCGTCGCTGATCACGGCGGGGTCGCCGAGCAGGCGTTCGAGTTCCTCGCGACGTTCGGCGAGGGCTTCGAGCTTGCGGCGGAGGGAAGGGTTCATGCGGAGTCCGGTCGACGGGGCAGGGCGGCCCGTCGGCGCGACGGGTCGTTCGCAGCGCGGCGGGCGTCGCTAACGCTCGTCGCGCGATGCGTCGGCAGGCGGCGCTTCCGGAAACAGGCGCTCGGCAGCGCGCGCGATATCGGCGTCGCCGCGCGTGGCCGCGTCGCGCACGGCGACGGTGGGGGCGTGCAGCAGGCGATTGGTCAGCGTGTGCGCGAGGAACTCCAGCGCCTGTTCGGCCGACATGCCGGCAGCGAGTTGCTGCTTGGCCTTCGCCAATGCATCCGCGCGCGCCGATTCGCCATGGGCGCGGATGCGCTTGACCGGCTCGATGCGCGTGCTGGCATCGAGTTTTTCGCGAAACCGGGCGACCTGCAGCTCGACGATCGCTTCGGCTTCATCGGCAGCTTCGCGGCGGCTGCGGCGGTTCTCGTCGATCGCGCGCTCGAGGTCGTCCACCGTGTACAGGAAGACGTCCTTGAGTTGCGCGACGTCACCGTGGATGTCGCGCGGCACGGCCAGGTCGAGCAGCAGCATCGGGCGACGACGTCGCGCGGCGAGCGCCGCTTCGACCTGCCGTGCGTGCAGGATCGGCGTGCGGCTGGCGGTCGCGCTGATCACCACGTCGGCTTCGGCGAGATGGCGGTCGAGCTCGGTCAGCGGCAACGCGTAGCCGCCGTGCTGCAGCGCGAGTTCCTGCGCGTGCGCGACAGTGCGATTGGCGACAAGCAATCGTTTGGTTCCGGCCTGCACGAGATGGCGCGCCGCGAGCTCGATCGTTTCGCCGGCGCCGATCAGCAGCACGGTGCACTGCGCGAGCGGCGCGAACGATTCCTGCGCGAGTTTCACCGCGGTCGACGCCACCGACACCGGGTTGGCACCGATGCGCGTGTCGGTGCGCGCGCGCTTCGCCGTGTTGAAGGCGTGCTGGAACAGGCGGTCCAGCCGGTTGCCGAGCGTGCCCGCGGCCCGCGCGGTCGCCCAGGCGTCCTTCACCTGCCCGAGGATCTGCGGCTCGCCGAGCACCATCGAGTCCAGCCCGGTCGCGACGCGGAACAGGTGGCGCACCGCCTCGGCGTCCCGATGGCGGTAGAGGTAGGCGTGCAGGTCCGGGCCGACGTCCGAGCGCTCGGCGAGCCAGTCGGCGAGCGCGTGGCCGTCATCGCCCGTCTCGGCATAGAGCTCGGTGCGATTGCAGGTGGACAGCAGCGCCACCTCGTTTACCAACGGCAGCGCGCGCAGTTCAGCCAATGCGTTGCCGGCCGCGTCGCCGGCAAACGCCACCCGTTCGCGCACGTCGAGCGGCGCGGTGGCGTGGTTGAGGCCGATTACGTGGAAACCCATTCGTTACAGATGCCTGCGCTAAGCTGCGGCAACAGCTCCCGGCATTCTACCGGCGCCGATGCTGTGCCCCTTCCCGCTGCCATTATCCCGGGTGCGCATGCCTCACGTTTTGCGTTCGATCAAGCGTCTCGGCTTCGTGATCGCGGTCTCGACCGCGCTGCCGGCCCTGGCCGCAGGCGCCCCGGCGCCCGGCGCTCTGCCGTTGCAGCCGCTGCTGGCCGGCGAGTTCGCGCTGCAGGCAGGCCGCCTCGATGAAGCGGCTGCGGGCTACCTGCAGGCCGCGCGCGCCACCCGCGACGTGGCCCTTGCCGAGCGCGCGACCG
>NZ_VTRV01000205.1 GCF_008274655.1 Cognatilysobacter lacus
CCGAGTGGCTTAGGGCTAAGAGAGCGAAGGAAAGGATCGTCGCGAGTTTCATGATGGCTCCTCTGAGGCCTAACACCTGAGTTAAGCCGCGCCGCGAAGCGGCGTCGGCTTGGACGAATTGTTAGGCATCAGGCCCTGTGCAATCACATGCCGCACCGTGTAAAGCCCGGTGATATCGATCACTGTGTGCACGATGATGGCAGGGACGAGACCGGCGAAGTGGGCGATTGCCGCGAGCACGAGACTGACGGCGAACAAGCCCGCCGCTTGGAGCAGAACGCGACGGCTCAAGCCGTTAAAGCGATACGCCTTGGTGTGGGCTAGAACAAAGAGGGCCGAGGATAGCCACACCCCGAGTAATGTCTGCAGAGCGCCGCGAAACAGGATCTCTTCTCCGATTCCGGCGGCGGGCGCGAGGAGGAGAGGATTCCAGCCGCGAAGATCCAAGCGGCTATAGCTCTCGATCGTGTGTTTGGCGACGGGGCGCTTCGACGCCAGCTTGTAGCCCAGCCAAGCATTGAGGCACGCGATAGCACTTAGGCCAAGTGCAACGATCGCTTCCTGGGAAAAGGAAAGGCGGGAAGGGAATAGAGAGGAAAAGCTCGTTCCCGTGGCGGCGCAGAGCAGGAATGCCGCCAAGACCATGAGCGCACACAGTGACCATTGGCGGCGAAGCCCGACCCTATTCTCAGACATCTCACTTGCCGACATGGTGTCCCCTGATGCCTAACACCTGAGTTAAGCCGCGGCGCGTAGTGGAGGTTTTGCAGTGGCAAGCTCTACCTGCCACTGCAAAGCCGGAACGAAGCGACGTCGGCTTGGACGAATTGTTAGGCCCCGGCCCGGCGAGAACACCGCGACCCGAAGCCCAACGGTTGCGGCGATGCTACGGCAGGTGAGACCGCACGCGCCAGAACGCTTCAACGCAGCTGCCGACCGAAGACGTTCGCGGGATGCTCGGGCGGCGAGAAGCCTTGGCAGATATAGCCGAAGGCGAGGACGAACCGGCAGGCGCCACGAAAAAAGGGCGAAGCTGGACGGGAACTACACGCGGCGGTGCGACCGCAACCTGCGCACGCCGCCGTGAACCAACACCACGGGGCCTAACACCTGAGTTAAGCCGCGCCGCGAAGCGGCGTCGGCTTGGACGAATTGTTAGGCCAAGCTTGAACTCGCCCGACACGTTGAGCAAGCCGACGCATCAGTGCTACCGAAGCGGGAGACACTGGCTGGGGCGTGGAAAGTGGGCGGCCGGCTGTTGCGGATGCCGCCGAAGTCGTGAGCGCCGCCAGCCACCGACGCCCGGCGCGTCCGGAGATCACCAGGACGAGCGCGATGTAGAGGGTCGGACGCGTGCGAGTTCGAGCGCGGGAATCAGGTTGGACGTGCGGCGGCGCAGGCGCATGAGCTGCCAACGCGAGCTGTGGCTTTGCTCGAGGTACTGCCGAAGCAGGAAGAGCGCGGCTCGCGAGCAAGCTGATCTGGGAACCGACCGAGGCCTAACACCTGAGTTAAGCCGCGCCGCGAAGCGGCGTCGGCTTGGACGAATTGTTAGCGGGCAGCATGTGCTTTCTCCAGTTGGCTATCGTTTGCCCTGAGCCATGCCTCGAGTGCTTCCATGCTGCGCGGCCAGACTCGGCTGTACTGATACTCGAATGCGAGGAGCACGAACATTACCGCTGGTTCCAAGCGAGCGCCGAATCGTTCGCTCGCGCGGTTGACGAAGGTGGTCGTGTGGGTCTGCGGATCCACTGACGAGTACGCAAAAACGACGCCATCGAAGTTGGGATGTGCCGTTTCACTCAAGTCTTTGTGAATTGCCACAATTCCCGCGTGACTGCCTTCGGCCTTATCTAGAACGGTCAGGATGTTTACGGCAGCGGCTGGAGTGCTTTCATTCTTTGAGCCGGCCAAGAGGTTTTTTGTGAGCTGCTCGAAGTCTTGATAGGAAAGACTTCCCGCCACTACTGCTTCGGTCTTCTGGTTGAGGTACATCAGGAGCGCGGCAGTCTCCAACGTACTCCTTAGCAGGATGCGAGCACCCATGACGTGGCCGCTTTGCATCAACAGCAGTATCTGTCGGCCGAGGTCATACACGCGCCAAGCCAATGATTCGCGGATGACCGCAGAGCGATAGGGCGCACGCCATTTGTGTGCAATAGGGCAGCGCGAAAGCATATCGGCAACGCTGACCTGCGTCGGCAGAGTCTTGCTCCATTCCTCTAGCACGTGCTGAATTCTTTCCATGCCCGCTAACACCTGAGTTAAGCCGCGCCGCGAAGCGGCGTCGGCTTGGACGAATTGTTAGGCCCACAGCGATGCGTCTTTGTTTCTTACCACACGAAATGATCGAAATGGGGGCCGCGCTTTGAAGACTTCAACGCCTGTGAGACTGGGGCCAAGCGCGTCCGCTACGGCGCTGCGGGTGATACTTGACTCAGACCCGACAATTACCTGCCTTAGGACTAGATCGTTGGAGAAGTTCATATAGTGAAGATCATCCTCGGGATCTTCTAGAGTTGTGAAGATGCGAAATTCGTCTTCGTAGCTCCAATGAGCGAACTTGGTGAAAAGAAGTTGACCCGAAAATATTTCATCGATTTCGATAGGCCAGTTGAAGCGAGACGTGACGTACGCTACCTGCCGCGGGAGATGGTCTGCTACATCGAACCCGAGGCATATTCCCTTGTGCTTATCGGCGTAGTGCGACCACTGGACGGGATTTCGCCACGAGCGAGAAAAGCAGACGAGACCGTGCCGGTTTCCAAAAGTGCCCTTCCACGCCTTAATAAGCTTTCGGTTTTCAGCCTTCGCTAGATCAACCGCGAGCAGCTCAAAAGGATCGTTTAGCTGCGCCACGCGGGAAATCTTCAGGCGCTTCTCGCGAAGATCCTTAAGGCCGAACTCTTCGTTCAAGAAGTGAAAAAGTCTCATCTGGGGGCCTAACACCTGAGTTAAGCCGCGCCGCGAAGCGGCGTCGGCTTGGACGAATTGTTAGGCGCCAAGCCGGAATGCCGCCGACGCCATGCGAGCAAGCAAGCGATCAGCCAGGCCAGCAGCCCGCCCGCGATTGTGGCAAGGAAGGGGATCTGGGTAGGTTGGTAGGCGAGCTCGCCGTAGCTTTCGGGAAAATCTGAGTGCCCGATGAGCTTCCAAGCCGCTGCAGCACCTACCGCCAAGGTCAGCGACGCCGCCGGAACCTTGAGGCTGGGCGCGAGCGCATACGCGGCAAGAACGACAACGAAAGCCGCGACAAAGCCTTCTATCGGCGTGGCCCAAACGTGGAGCGCACCTGCAACGAAGCCAGCGGCCACGCCCGCGACGATAAACGCGCCGAGCGTTGCGAGCAGTGCCTTGGTCCATTCAACAGCCGTGTACTTGTCCATGGCGCCTAACACCTGAGTTAAGCCGCGCCGCGAAGCGGCGTCGGCTTGGACGAATTGTTAGGCCCCAGCTCTCGATTCTTC
>NZ_VTRV01000206.1 GCF_008274655.1 Cognatilysobacter lacus
CCGCCCCCGCCCCCGCCCCCGCCGCAACCGGGCCTAGGACCCTGCGACGGAAACTGTGGCGTGATGACTGGCGGGTAGTGGACCTTGATAGGAAGGAGGGGCACGGCCAATTTCACGGAATTGACTTCGCGGCAGAGGGCTCGGCTTCCAAATCGACTAGCGTGGCGGACCCGCACGCGTCGCCCGACGAACACTGCTGCGAGTAGAAGCTGGGTCACGTTCCACAACTAAAAAAATGGGGTCAGGTTCGATTTCGGCTCGTTCTTATGAAGGCGGGCCGGACGGACGCGTAGCTTTGGAAAAAGGGGTTGGAAAAGAGGGGTCAGGTTCAGCGGACTTGGTCCACATCCGCGCAGCCGTCAGCGTCGGCGGGCGCTAGTGCTCTGGGGCGATCGGATGACGCGACGAATAGGCAGCGGAGCTGGAACCCGACGTTCGAGTAAACTGAGACGGGGCACGCATATTCCGTCGCGGCCGTTCCTTGGGGAGCAAGGATCGGCCGGCATTTCTTTTTTTGGGGGCAGCACACTTATGGGATTCCTTCGCCTATTCACCTGGGCGCTTTCGCCGCGCGCTGTCCCGCTCGCGCCTTGCGATTTCGACTCGGGGAGCACGACGGGCCATGCCTACCTTTCGACGCGAGTTTCAGCGAAGCGCCGTATCTGGCCGCGTGGTACGCGCGTGCACGAAATCATTCATGGGTCCGCTGCTTGCCGGTCGAAAGGTCCGCAGGAAATTACGTCGTCAAGCCATCTTCAGCGAATCGATTCGACCACAAACGACGCTCGAGTAGGCTCGACTGCGAAGACGGAACGGGGTCGTTTTACAGCGCGGCGACTCTGCCAAAGCCTGTCAATTACCACCTTGTTTTTTTGCGCGGCCCCCTCGTGGGCGGCGGACGACACTGTCACGTATGTTGGGCCAGGCGGGTACGCGGGTTCGGCGAACGGGGGTACGAGTGAGGCGTGTTACGTACCTGGCGCAGAGGGACGGACACTGCAAGAGGTCGCGACCCGCGCGAACGCAAACAACAATGCGGTTACCGGGAGTGCATGCTGGAGCACCTGCCGCAATCCGACCACTTTGGATTCAGTGGATCCAGTTAGGTTGACGTACACGCTTCAATCCGTGTGTACGGGCGGCAAGTACACCTTTGGCGTTACGCCGATACAAAATCCGAAAAAGAGTTGCCCCGCGACCGGAGGAAATCCCTGCAACTTGGCTACGGGCGCAAAACTTCAAACCGAGACCGATTACATCGATCCCGCGGCAGAAGGTCTGGATTTTCGGCGGGAATACAACAGTTACTCTCCAAACCTGTATCCCGGAATACTCGGTACGTACTGGGGTGCCAGCGTAGAGCGACACGCGGCCCGGTTCACCGGCACCGTTGATGTAGCGACAGTAAGAAGTGTGTCGGTGCAATTCGTGCGAGCGAACGGCCAGTTGCTCACATTTAATTTTGACCCGTCGTCTGCGAAATGGGTTTCCGACCCAGACGTCACCGAGGTTTTGGAAGAAACAGTAGACGCCCAAGGTATGCACACGGGGTGGAAGCTCTATACGAAGCCCGGCGCTGCATATGAAGCATACGACAGCGCAGGGCACTACATTGCGCACGTCGACAGTTCGGGCCGAACTGTAGCGTTTGTTTACGATGTCGACGGAAACCTTGTCGAAGTCAGAAGTGAGAAGGGGCGTAAGCTCTCACTCGAATATCTTCAGGGTAAGCTCGCGCGTGTCCGGACACCGGAAGGCACGTCCATCGTGTATCAGTACAACGCCAATGGCATGCTTGAGAAGGTCCTTTACCCGGATCTGACCCCGGCCGACGACACGGACAATCCTTACCGGAAATATCTGTACGAATCCAATGTCGGCAATTACCTGCTGACTGGCATTGTGGATGAAATCGGCAACCGTTATGCCACTTGGGACTACGACGCGTCCGCCCGAGCCATCCTTAGTGTCCACGGGCCTTCGGACAGTGGCGTCGATCGGACAACCTTTTCTTACGGTCCGTCGCTGACGACCACTGTGACTAGCCCCTTGGGAGCGAGTAGCACCGCCTCCTTCATACCTGTATTTGGTTTGCCGAGGATATCGACCGTCAGCAGTCCGTGTCCGACTTGCAGCGGCGCTGCTTTTCGCACGGTGAGTTACGACTCGAACGGCTATCCGGATGTAACCGAAGCCTTCGACGGAACGTTGACCGATCACGACTTCAATGCGGCAGGGCAACAGACCCAGCGCATCGATGCCAAAAACGATACGGCTGGCAACAAACGCACCACGCAAACAGACTGGAACGCGAGCTTGGCCGTACCCGCGGAGCGGCGCGTCTACAACGCGTCGGCGACGCTGGTCGCTAAAACGGACTGGACATACAACGGCCGCGGCCAGCCACTGACCAGCACGCAAACCGATCCTGCCACGGGCACGGCGCGTACCTCGACGATCACCTACTGCGAGCAACCCGACGTCGACGCCGGCACGTGCCCCCGCATCGGCCTGGTCACCAAGCTCGACGGCCCGCGCACGGACGTCAGCGACATCGCCACGTACACCTACCGCATGGCCGACGCCGTCGGATGCGATACGGCGCCGACCACCTGCGCCTACCGCCGCGGTGACTTGTGGAAGGTCACCAACGCCAAGGGCCAGGTCGTCGAGACGCTGGCGTACGACGGTGCGGGCCGCCCGTTGTCGATGAAGGACGCAAATGGTGTCGTGACCGACCTGGAGTACAGCGCGCGTGGCTGGTTGACCGCATCGAAGATCCGTGGCGCCGACGCGTCCTCGGAAACAGACGACGTCGTCACCCGCATGGACTATTACCCGACGGGTCTAGTGCAGAAAGTGACTCAACCGGACGGCACGTGGACCGCATTTGAGTACGACGCGGCACAACGCCTGACGGCCGTTAGCAACAACGTCGGCGACCGCGTCGAGTACACGCTCGATAACGCGGGGAACCGGGTCAAGGAAGACACCAAGGACGCGTCGGGCAACCTGCGTCGCACCCTGTCCCGCGTCTACAACCAGCTCGGCCAAATGCAGGCAGCCAACGACGCCTACGGCTACGCCACCACCATGACCTACGACGCGTCGGGCAACGCCGACATCGTCAAGGACGCGAAGGGGCGGCTGACCGACAACGACAACGACCCGCTCAATCGCCTGGTGCGCACATTGCAGGACACCGCCGGCATCAAGGCCGAGACCAAGTTCGGCTACGACGCACTCGATAACCTGACCGCCGTCGTCGATCCGAAGGGCCTGACCACCGGCTACACCTACAACGGCCTCGGGGATCTGACCAAGCTGGTCAGCCCGGACACCGGTACGACCGCCTACACCTACGACAGTGCCGGCAACCTCAAGAGCAAGCTCGACGCCCGGGGCTCGACGAAGCAGGCCACCTACGCCTATGACGTGCTCAACCGGCTGACCGGCGTCAGCT
>NZ_VTRV01000207.1 GCF_008274655.1 Cognatilysobacter lacus
TATGCCGGCGCTCGCTCGAAACGCTGGTGCAGGTCGAGCAGGTGCGCGCAGCGGCCGGCGATGCATCGGCGCCCAAGCGCGCCGATGCATTCGCCCGCGAGCGCGATGCGTGCACGCTGAAGCCGCCGCCTCGCTACTGACATGACGTCCTCCCGCCTGGCCGACGCGAGCCGCGCGGCGCTCGCCGACGGCGGGTCGCTTGCGTCCGAGATCGAAGGCTTCCGCCCGCGTCCGGCGCAGCAGGATCTGTCGGCGGCCATCGCCGATGCGTTCGACACGCGCGGCGTGTTGCTTGCCGAAGCCGGCACCGGCACCGGCAAGACGTTCGCCTACCTCGTGCCCGCCTTGCTGTCGGGCAAGAAGACGATCATCTCGACCGGCACCCGCGCGCTGCAGGACCAGCTCTACCATCGCGACCTGCCGCGCGTGCGCAATGCGCTCGGCGTCGGCCACAAGAGCGCATTGCTGAAGGGCCGCGCGAATTACCTGTGCCACTACCGCATGCGCCAGGCACAGGGCGAGCCGCGTTTCACCAGCCGCGAGCAGGTCGCGCAGTTCCAGCGGATCGTCGCGTGGTCCGGTCGCACGCGAATGGGCGACCTCGCCGAACTCGAGGACATGCCGGAAGACTCGCCGCTGCACGCACTGGTGACGAGCACCGCCGAGAACTGCCTCGGCACCGAATGCCCATTCTTTTCGGAGTGCTTCGTCGTCGCCGCGCGCCAGCGCGCGCAGGCGGCGGACATCGTGGTGGTCAACCATCACCTGCTGCTCGCCGACCTCGCCCTGCGGCAGGAAGGCTTCGGCGAAATCCTGCCGGGCGCGGAAGCCTTCGTCATCGACGAGGCGCATCAGCTGCCCGAGCTCGCGGCGCAGTTCTTCGGCGAATCGCTGAGCGCGCGCCCGCTGGTCGAGTTGTCGCGTGACGCGCTGCTTGAATGCCGGCAGGTCGCGTCCGCGCTCGCCACGGTGCAGGAGCCCGCGCGCGACCTCGAGCACCGCGTGCGCCTGCTGCGCAATGCGATGGACGAGTTGCCGGTGCGCGGTACGCGGCGGCGCGCGAGCGAGGCTCCGGCGGTCGAGGACGCGTTCGACGCCCTGGACGACGCGCTTGCGACGCTGCAGGACGCGTTGCGCCCGCTCGTCTCGACATCACCCGGCTTCGATAGTTGCGTGGCGCGTGCGAACGAATTTCGTGAGCGCCTGTCGCGTTGGCGCAACGAGCCCGAGCACGATGCGCAGGCACTGATGGCCGACGAGGAAGCGCCTGCGGCCGACGCCACACCCAGGAAGCGTCGTAACGACGGCAGCGTGCTCTGGTACGAACTGACCGCGCGCGGCTTCCGTCTTTCGTGCACGCCGCTCGACGTGGCCGGCCCCTTGGCCCAGCACCGCGAACGATCGCAGGCCGCGTGGATATTCACCTCGGCGACGCTCGCCGTTGGCGGCCGCTTCGAGCATTTCTCGATCAAGCTCGGCCTGTGGCAGCCCGCGACGATGCTGGCCCCGAGCCCGTTCGACTGGAAGTCGCAGGCGCTGTGCTATGTGCCGCGCAACCTGCCGGAACCTTCGGCGCGCGACTACACGGCGGCTGTGATCGATGCAGTACGTCCCGTGCTGGAGGCGTCGGGTGGCCGCGCATTTCTGCTGTTCGCATCGCATCGCGCGCTGCGCGAATCCGCCGAATTGCTGAAGGGCGGTCCTTGGCCGCTATTCGTGCAGGGCGAAGCGCCGCGTTCGGTGCTGCTGGAGCGCTTCCGCGCATCCGGCAATGGCGTGCTGCTCGGCGCGGCCAGTTTCCGCGAGGGCATCGACGTGGCCGGCGATGCATTGAGCGTCGTTGTCATCGACAAACTGCCATTCGCCGCGCCGGATGACCCGGTGTTCGAAGCGCGCCTCGACGCGATACGCCGCAACGGGGGCGTCCCGTTCCGCGACGAGCAGCTGCCGCAGGCAGTGATCGCACTGAAGCAGGGCGTCGGGCGGCTGATCCGCAGCGAGAGCGATCGCGGGGTGCTGGTGCTGTGCGACCCGCGACTGGTCAACCGTCAGTACGGCAGCGTCTTCTTCAACTCGATGCCGCCATTCCCGAAGACGCGTGACCTTGCCGCCGCGCGCGCGTTCTTCGACGCCAATCCCGATCTCCAGCATGCGCTGCCGACGCTGCTCGATGTGGGCTGAAGCTGCGATCATCCCGCGCATGAAACTGCTCGCGTTCGAAACATCCACCGAGGCCTGCTCGGTCGCGCTGGCGATCGATGGCGAGTTCGTCGAGCGGTTCGAAATCGCGCCGCGGCGCCACGCCGAACTCGCGCTCCCGTGGGCGGATGCGCTTCTGGCCGAGGCCGGCATCGCGCGCTCGCAGATCGACGCGATCGCGGTCGGACGCGGGCCAGGCGCTTTCACCGGCGTGCGGCTCGCGATCGCGATCGCGCAGGGCGTGGCCCTCGGGCTCGATCGGCCTGTCATCCCGGTATCGACGCTGGCGGCGCTCGCGCTACCCGCGGCACATGTGCACGCCGGCATGCCCGTCTTCGCAGCCATCGATGCACGCATGGGCGAGTTGTATGTCGCCGCCTATCGCTGGAACGACGACGCCTTGCATGCGCTCTGCGACGAGGCGCTCACGACGACCGATCGCGTCGTGCTCGACGGCGGTGGCTGGCACGGGGTCGGCACCGGTTTCGCCGCGCAGGACGGCGCGCTCGCAACGCGCTGGGCGACGTCGCTCGCGGGCGTGCAGCCCGGCGCACTGCCGCACGCGGCTGACGTCGCGCGGTTGGCATTGCGCGCCGGCGGCGGTGTCGCGGCCGAACTCGTCGAGCCCGCTTACCTGCGCAACAACGTGGCGCTGACGCTGGTCGAGCAACAGGCGCTGCGCGATTCCAGGAAGTAGGGCGCTGAGGCTTGCCCGCTGAAGCAGCGGCAGGCGTCAGTCGTCGACCATCGTGCCTTCCGGCCGGAACCACCACGTGCGCGTGACGTGGAGGATGTCCGGATCCTCCTTCGTGTGCGGCAGCGGTGGATAGGGCTCGGCCATCTTCGCGATGCGCAGCGCGGCGGCATCGAGTGCGGGCACGCCGCTGGACTGCACGATGTCCTCGCGCTCCACGGTGCCATTGCGGCGCACCGCGACCGTGATCACCACCTGCCCGGAAAGCCGTCGACGCCGTGCCTCGTCCGGATAGTTGAGGTTGCCGACGCGCTCCACGCGGTCCACCCAGCCGCGCAGGTAACTCGCCCACACGTACTCCTGGGTGCTCGCCGAGACGAATTTGCGCTTCGGGCGCTTCGCATAGCGCTGCGAGCGCAGGTGGATCTCCGCGGCCAGGCGCGCCATGCGCTCGTCGCGCTCGATCTTCTGCTCGCCGACGGGCGCCGGCACGTCGGTGGGCGTCGGCGTGGCGACGGCG
>NZ_VTRV01000208.1 GCF_008274655.1 Cognatilysobacter lacus
CCGCTCGACAGGCTCGGCTTCGTGGCCGCAGCCGGCGAGCGCGGCGGTCAACAGGAAGCCGGCGGCGACGTTAACGAGGAGATCGGGGCGCATGGACTGTCAGCCGCAATTAATGAACTCACGGGTACTGTAAAATTACCGAACGCTCCGGTCCAGTATTTGGGCTAAGATTCCGACCAATGGCCGTGCCCCGCACCCATCGCCCCGCCACCGCCCCGACCGACCGCGCCGCCGGACCCGGGCGGCCGAAGGACCTCGCCAAGCGCGATGCGATCCTCGAGGCGTCTAAGAAACTGTTCGTGCAACTTGGCTTCGACGCGGTGTCGATGGACCAGATCGCGACGGAAGCCGGCGTCAGCAAGCTCACCGTCTACAGCCACTTCGGCGACAAGGAGTCGTTGTTCGCCGCCGCGGTGAAGTCGCATTGCGAGCAGGGCATGCCACCGTCCCTGCTCGAAGACCGCCCGGAGATGCCGGTGCAGGCGCGCCTGACCGAGATCGCCACCGCGTTCTACGCGATGATCTCGGCGCCCGAGGCGATCGCGGGGCATCGCGTGCTGTGCAGCCCGCAAATCACCAGCACGCCGCTGCCGCAGATGTTCTGGGAGTCGGGCCCGCGCCGCGTACAGGAGGAATTCGCCGCATTGCTCGATCGCCGCGTCGCCGCCGGCCAGCTGGATATCCCGGACACGCGCGTCGCGTCGTCGCAATTCTTCACCCTGCTCAAGGGCGAGCCGCATGCACGACTGGTGTTCGGCTGCGGTTGCGGCACGGAGCCCGGGATGGAAGCGGGCGCGCATGTCAGCGCCTGCGTCGATGTCTTCCTGCGCGCCTATGGCCGCGCTCGAGGGTGACCTGCGGCCCGGTTACTTCCGGCACTCGGGCGTCAAGGCCGGTGCACGCGATCCTGAACACCCGGATGGCGCGGCCACGGCCCGTTAGAATCCACCCTCTTTTTAGCAGCGATCCTCGCCGATGACGCCCGACTACGCCCACGCCCGCGATTTGATGGTCGAACAGCAGGTCCGTCCCTGGGACGTGCTGGACGCGCGCGTGCTCGACGTGCTCGCCGCGATGCCGCGCGAGCTGTTCGTGCCGCCTGCGTACATCGGCGCTGCCTACGCCGACATCGCGCTGCCGCTCGCGCACGGCGAGTGCATGCTCAAGCCCGTCGTGGCGGGCCGTGCGCTCGAGGCGATCCGCGCGCAGCCGACCGACGACGTGCTCGAGATCGGCACCGGCAGCGGCTACGTGACCGCATGCCTCTCCCGCATGGCGCGCGACGTGGTCAGCATCGAGCAGCACGCCGACCTCGCCGCTGCGGCGCGGGTGCGCCTCGAAGCGCAGGGCATCGCGAATGCGCGCATCGAGGTCGCCGATGCCCTGACCTGGCACAGCGATCGCCACTTCGATGCCATCTGCGTCAATGGCGCGGTGGCGACGATCCCCGCGCATTTCGTGAGCATGCTGAAGCCCGGCGGCCGCCTCTTCATCGTGCGTGGGCGCGAGCCGGCGATGGAAGCGGTGCTGCTGCGCAACGAAAGCGGCGGGCCGCGCATCGAATCGCTGTTCGAGACCGACATTCCGTACCTGGCCGGCGCCGCGCCGGTTCCTGTTTTCCACCTTTGAGTCAGACACCCGCTGCTGCAGGCGCGGTGGCCGACGCCGGTTCCGCATGACGACACCGCGCTCCGCGCGGCCTTTCAGGAAACTCCCGACATGATCCGCCGCCCGCTCGCCATTGCCCTCGCCTTCCTGCTTCCCACCGTCGCGTCTGCCGCGGACCTGATGCAGGTCTACCAGCTCGCACGCGAGAACGACCCGCAGTTCGCGTCCAGCGAGGCGCAGGCGCGCGCGACCCGCGAAGGTGCGGTGCAGGCCCGCGCCGCGATGCTGCCGCAGCTCGATGGCTCGGCGTCGCTGACGCGCTCGCGCAGCCAGGGGCCGTCTTCGCAGACCCAGTTCGACCAGACGACCGGCCAGCCGGTGCGTTTCAGCGGCGACACCCAGTCCGACACCACCGCGCGCTCCCTCGGCGTCAACGTGCAGCAGATGGTCTTCGACCGTTCGCGCTTCACGACGCTCCGCAGCCAGCAGGCGCTCAGCCGCGCTAGTGATTACCAGATCGAGGCCGCGGGCGATTCGTTGATCACGCGCACCTCGGCTGCGTACTTCAACGTGCTCGTGCAACTTGAAACGCTGTCCGCGGCTGAAGCTTCGGAAACCGCGCTGAAGAAGCAGTTCGACTTCGCGTCGAAGCGCCTGGAGGTCGGCCTTGCGCCGATCACCGACGTGCACGAGGCGCGCGCGCAGTACGACAACGCGCGCGCCAATACCATCCTGGCGCGCAACGCCGTCGAGGACGCCTACCAGGCGCTCGCCGAGATCACGGGCCAGCCCGTGACCTCGCTCAGGGCGCTGCCGGACAACTTCCAGCCCAGCCTGCCGACCGAGGGCAATGCGGATGCATGGGTCGCAAAGGCGATGGACAACAATCCGGCCCTGCGCGCCACGCGCGAGCAGGTGGCCTCGGCGGAGGAAAACATCGAGACCGCACGCTCGGGCTTCTGGCCGTCGCTCTACCTGAGCGGCTCGTACGGCGACCGCAAGACCACGGGCGATAGCACCTTCAGCTCCAGCCTGGGCTCGTCGACCAACCCGATCGAGAGCCAGAGCCGTGGCCCGACCGTCGGCATCACGCTGAGCGTGCCGATCTTCAACGGCGGCGCCACCGCTTCGCGCGTGCGCCAGGCGATCGCCCAGCGCGATGTCTCCTCCGACCAGCTGGAACAGCAGCGCCGCGCGCTGACACGCAACACGCGCGCGGCCTACCAGTCGCTCGCGGCCGGCATCAGCGAGGTCGAGGCACGACGCTCCGCACTCACATCTGCGCGCTCCGCCTACGAGGCGTCGCAGGTCGGGCTGGAAGTCGGTACGCGTACCGTGATCGACGTGCTGATCAACCAGCAGAACCTGTTCAACGCACAGCGCGCCTATGCGCAGGCGCGATACAACTTCCTGCAGTCGCGTCTGAACCTGGAGCAGGCAGCCGGCACGCTAGATGTTGCGGACGTGCAGGACGTGAACCGCCTGCTGACCGCGCCCGCGCCGACACCCTGACGCGGCCAAGCGTGCGAACCGAAAGGGCCGTCGGAAACGACGGCCTTTTTGTTTGGCGCATGCGACCGCGTGCGGACGAATGTCGCGCGTGAGGCGCAGCTGGCCGCCGCCCTCTGCGACCAGGCCGAGAGCCCGGCAACTCGATGCGACGTGCGCTGACCGCATGTACGTGTCCATGCGGATCGGTGCGCGCCCGTGGTCTGCGGCGACCGGGTCGCCGCGCCAACGTTGCCTCCAATGCGGCCCGTGCGCGTGGTCAGCATGCCCGACGCCGCGATCGCGTCCACGGCGGCGAGTGCATCCGCGGCGAATTCCGCGGCGGAATACG
>NZ_VTRV01000209.1 GCF_008274655.1 Cognatilysobacter lacus
GAGGTGTCGGTCATGGCCGGGGCAGCCGCGGGCGCCGCAGCCGTGGCGTCGTCGGCGTCCTTGTGATGGCAGGCGGCGAGGGCGAGCACGGTCAGCGCGGCGAAGGCGAGGGGGGCAAGGCGCATGCGTTGGATCTCCGGTAGGGGGCGGCGCCCACGATCCGTCGAAGGCGCGCGCAGTTCAAGCGGTTCGGCGCGCGGCGCGCCTCCGGTTCATCGGCAAGGCGCACCTGACCACGCCACGACGCGAATGCCTGCACCATGGCGCCATTCAAACCGAGGCAGCCGCATGTCGGGCAATACCCATCGCGCCATCATCGTCGCGCTCGCCGCGAACCTTGCGATCGCATTGACGAAAGGCGCGGCGGCGCTGTTCACCGGATCGGGCGCGATGCTGGCCGAGACCGTGCATTCGTTCGCCGACTGCGGCAACCAGTTGCTCCTGTTGCTCGGCCTGCGCCAGGCCGACCGCCCGGCGTCCCCGGACTATCCGCTCGGCCACGGCAAGGCGATCTATTTCTGGTCGTTCCTGGTCGCGGTGATGCTGTTCACCGTCGGCGGCATGTTTTCGCTCTACGAGGGCGTGCACAAGCTGCAGCATCCCGAGCCGCTCACGCAGTGGGGCTGGGCGGTGGGCATCCTCGTCTTCAGCCTGGTCGCCGAAGGCGTGTCGACGCGCGCCGCGCTGCAGGAAGCGGGCGCCGAACGTCGCGGGCGCTCGATGTGGCGTTGGTTCCGCGAAAGCCGGCAGGCGGAACTGATCGTCGTGGTCGGCGAGAACATGGCCGCGATGTGCGGCCTGGCCGTCGCGTTGGTCGCGATCGGCCTGACCGTAGTCACCGGCAATCCGTTGTGGGACGCGCTGGGCACGATCCTGATCGGGGCGCTGCTGATCGTCGTCGCCGTGTTCGTGGCGATCGAGATCAAGGCGATGCTGATCGGCCAGAGCATCGACCCCGCGCGCCAAGCCGAAATGCACGCGTTCATCGCCTCGCAGCCGGGCGTCGAGGGCCTGCTGTCATTGATCACGCTGCAGATGGGCAGCGACGTGGTCGTGTCGGCGCACGTGCAGATGAAGGGCGACGTGCTGCTGTCGACGCAGGTGCAAGCCATCGATGCGATCGAACGCGAGCTCAAGCGCCGCTATCCGGATGTGCGCTGGTCGTTCTTCGAGCCGCAGGTGGAGCGTGCGTCGCGGTGTGATTGATCGAGTCGCGTGTCTAGCTCGACATCACTGGAAACGGGGTCTGGAAACGGGGTCAGGTTGCATTTTCTGACAGACCCAGCCTGCGACATCCGATAGCTGCGTGGAGAGGCGCGATGCGTAATCAAGGGCTCCCGCCAGCCTCCACTTGCCATGGCCCGCCTTCCGCGCCTCGACCTTCCCGGGATACCGCAGCACGTTGTCCAGCGCGGCAACGACCGACAACCCTGCTTTGCGCGCGACGAGGATTACCAGCACTACCGCCAGGAGTTGGGCGAGGCCGCGTTGAAACACGGCTGCGAGCTGCACGCCTACGTGCTGATGACCAACCACGTGCACCTGCTGGTGACGCCGTCAACGCCGGGTGGGGTCTCGCGGATGATGCAGGCGATCGGCAGACGCTATGTCGCCTGCTTCAACAGCCGTTATCGACGGACCGGAACCCTGTGGGAAGGTCGCTTCAAGTCGGCGCTCGTCGATAGCGACCGCTATGTGCTGGCCTGCTATCGCTACATCGAATTGAACCCCGTGCGTGCGCACATGGTGGCCGACGCTAGCGAGTACCCATGGAGCAGCTTCCACGCGAACGCGCTGGGCCGGCCCGAGGCGAGGGTGCGCCCGCACCCGTCCTGGACGGCGCTGGGTACTTCGGACCAGGAGCGGCGATGCGCTTACATCGCGCTCGTTCGCGCCGGGATAAGCGATGACGAGCAAGCGGCATTGAATCGATGCACCGCCCAGCAGAAAGCCTGGGGCGGTGAGCGCTTCAGGAAGGAGATCGAAGCACTGGTCGGACGAACCGTCGAACTCCGAACTGCCGGACGCCCGCGAGTATCACGTGCAAATGGAACCTGACCCCTTTTTCCCTTTTTTCCTTTTTTCTTTCAACTGCCTCCATCTCGCTCGCGACGCCCGCTCGATTGCGGCGGCGCGTCGCGGCCGCTCAGTCCCCCGCCATGACTTTGCAACTGCCATCGCACGGCCCTAGAGCCGATGCAGCCCTCGGCGGCCAATACGTCAGCCCACGCGACGCGCTCACGAAGCAGAAATAGGGCCACGGCCGTTGCATGTCAGGCGACACCCCATCGGGCACATGGCCCGGACCGTAGCCGCTGATGACCGTAGAGCCGGCCGGGCATTCGAACCATTGGGTCTTGTCCAACGTCCACGACTGGTACTGGTAGTACGTCGGGTCTCCCCACTGGGGGCAGTTGATATTGACCTCATACCGCTTTGGCGCGGTCGGATCGCCGAAGCTGATTCCACCGACATCACCGATGGTTCCACTTCCACGTTGCCAGAGGTAGTAGAAAGGTTCGGCAAAGCTGTTGCTCCATCGGCCGTCGCGGAGTTCGCAGCCCGAATAGGCGCTTCGAAGGCCAGCCATGAACTCATCGATGACCGCCTGCTCACCCAGGCAGGAATCGCTCCATGCCGAACAGGGGGTCGCGTACTGAATTGAATACACAAGCGCGTAGAACTTCGCCGGCGGCTGCGGGGGAACCGTGTATTCGATGGTGACGACAGGAGACGCATCGGACGTGATCGTGCGGCTGCGCTGATACTTTCCATTCCACTGCGGGTCGCTCTGAAGGACCGCTTCGGCCTGCTGCAGGCTGGGGTAACAGGTACCGCTGTAGCACGCCTCGCCCGGCTTGCTCTGGGCGCCCGCGGCCCTTGGCAGAAGCATCAGCCCGACGCACAAGCCTGCGGCAAATGTACGAACTGCCCACTGGATCAAAACGTACACCTGTCCTCTCTTCCGGTCCTGGCGACCGCGCGATTCTTCTTGGGCTGTTGAAAGAAGATTTCCGTGCAACGCATTTTCGAGTTCCAAGCTTTAGGAGCACTAACGTCTAGCCTAAGCCGGGCTTGCCCGCCTTCGCCGGCGCAGGACGCGTTGCAGCCGAGTCCGAAAGCATCAATTTCCCGTCTCGCATTCAAGTTTGCAGCCGAGACAGGGTCGGCGCAGCTTCGGCCTGCTACATGGCGCCTGCGCCCGAGTAATGGAACGTGACCCAGCTTCCACTCGCAGCAGTGATCGTCGGGCGACGCGTGCGGGTCCGCCACGCTAGTCGATTTGGAAGCCGAGCCCTCCGCCGCGAAGCCAATTCCGTGAAATTGGCCGTGGCCCCTCCTTCCTATCAAGGTCCATTACCCGCCAGTCATCACGCCACAGTTTCCGTCGCAGGGTCCTAGGCCCGGTTGCGGCGGGGGCGGGGGCGGGGGCGG
>NZ_VTRV01000021.1 GCF_008274655.1 Cognatilysobacter lacus
GGGGCCGCTGCAATCGACGTCGCACGACGCTCGCGCGCTGGGCCGCGACGCCTACTCTTCGCGGCGGGCCCCGGGACGGTTCCAGCCGCCTGCGCGGCTTCAGCGACGGCGTCCGTATCGCGTGCCGTTACGGCCTTGACGGCAGTGAGCGGTGCGCCGCGTTCGGGCGCCTGCTTGACCGCCTGCGCGGGCTCCACCGGCTGCTTGGGCGCCCGCTTGCGCGGCGCATTGCGGCGGCGCGGTTTCTTGTCGGTCGGCGGAGGCGGCTGGTCGGTCATCGAGAGGCGGTCTTCTTGCGCTTGCGACTGGGTGTCGGCGCGGGCGCGACAGCTTGATCGCGTGCGAGCAACGGCGCAAGGAAGCGGCCGGTATGCGAATGCGGCATGGCGGCAATGTCTTCCGGCGTTCCGCAGCCCAGGATCATGCCGCCGCGATGTCCGCCCTCCGGCCCGAGGTCGATCACCCAGTCCGCCGTCTTGATGACGTCGAGGTTGTGCTCGATCACCACCACCGTGTTGCCGTCGTCGCGCAGGCGATGCAGCACGCCGAGCAGTTGCTCGATGTCCGCGAAGTGCAGGCCGGTCGTCGGCTCGTCGAGGATGTAGAGCGTGCGGCCGGTGTCGCGGCGCGACAGTTCCTTCGACAGTTTGACGCGCTGTGCCTCGCCGCCCGAAAGCGTGGTGGCGGGCTGCCCCAGCTTTACGTAGGTCAACCCGACATCCATCAGCGTTTCGAGCTTGCGCGAAATCGACGGGATCGCCTCGAACAGGGGCAACGCATCCTCGATGGTCATTTCGAGGATGTCGTTGATGTTGTAGCCCTTGTAACGGATCTCGAGCGTCTCGCGGTTGTAGCGCTTGCCCTGGCAGACGTCGCACGGCACGTAGACGTCGGGCAGGAAATGCATCTCGACCTTGATCAGCCCATCGCCCTGGCAGGCCTCGCAGCGGCCGCCCTTGACGTTGAAGCTGAAACGCCCCGGCGCGTAGCCGCGCGCACGCGATTCCGGCACCTGCGCGAACAGCTCGCGCAGCGGCGTGAACAGACCCGTGTAGGTGGCGGGATTGCTGCGCGGCGTCCGACCGATCGGCGACTGGTCGATGTCGACCACCTTGTCCCACAGCTCGATGTTCTCGTAGCTGTCGTGCGGCGCGGGCGACATCGACGCGCCGTTCAACTCGTTCGCGGCGATCGCATACAGCGTGTCGTTGATCAGCGTCGACTTGCCCGATCCCGACACGCCGGTGATGCAGGTAAGAAGACTCCCGGGAATCTCGAGGTCGACGTTGCGCAGGTCGTTGCCCTTCGCGCCCTTGAGGCGGAAGGTCATCGCCTTGTCGGCCTTGTGGCGCTTGGCGGGCATCTCGATCCGGCGCGCGCCGCTGAGGAACTGGCCGGTAATCGACGCCGGGTTCGACATGACGTCCTGCGGCGTTCCCTGCGCGACGATCCTGCCGCCATGCACGCCCGCGCCGGGGCCGATGTCGACCACGTAATCGGCGAGCCGGATTGCGTCCTCGTCGTGCTCGACCACGATCACCGTGTTGCCGAGTTCACGCAGGCGAGTCAGCGTTCCGAGCAGGCGCTCGTTGTCGCGTTGGTGCAGCCCGATCGACGGCTCGTCGAGTACGTACATCACGCCCACGAGGCCCGCGCCGATCTGCGATGCGAGGCGGATGCGCTGCGCTTCGCCACCCGACAGCGTGTCCGCTTTGCGTTCCAGCGTGAGGTAGTCGAGGCCCACGTCGACGAGGAACGTGAGCCGCTCGGCGATTTCCTTGACGATCTTGGTGGCGATTTCGCCGCGCCAGCCGGGCAGGGACAGCCCGCCGAAGAACTCGAGCGCCTCGTCGATCGGCAGCACGGCGATCTGCGCGACCGAGTGCTCGCCGACGAACACGTTACGCGCCGAGCGGTTGAGCCGCGCGCCGCCGCACTCGGTGCACGGCCGCTCACTGATGTACTTCGACAATTCCTCGCGAACGGCCTGCGACTCGGTCTCGCGATAGCGACGCTCGAGGTTCGGGATCACGCCCTCGAAGCGGTGGCGACGCTGGAAACGGCCGCCCGAATCGTTGACGTAGGTGAACGTCACCGCGTCCTTGCCGCTGCCGAACAGCACGGCCTCCCGCGCCGTGTCGCTCAGCGAGTTCCAGGCCGCATCGACATCGAATTGATAGTGCCGCGCGAGTGATTGCACCAGCTGGAAGTAGTACGTATTTCGACGATCCCAGCCGCGCACGGCGCCCGCGGACAGCGAAAGGTCCGGATGCACGACGACGCGTGCCGGGTCGAAGAACTGGCTCATGCCGAGGCCGTCGCACGTGGGGCACGCGCCGACCGGCGAATTGAACGAGAACAGGCGCGGCTCGAGTTCGGGCAACGAGTAATCGCACACCGGGCAGCTGTACTTCGCGGAGAACAGCAGCGGGGCGGCGCCATCGTTGTCGAGCGACTGCACCTGCGCCATGCCGTCGCCCAGCTTGACCGCGGTCTCGAACGATTCGGCGAGCCGCTGTTTCATGTCGTCGCGCGGACGGAAGCGGTCGATCACCGCCTCGATCGTGTGCTTCACGCGCAGCGAAAGTTTCGGTACCTCGTCGATCTCGTACAACGTGCCGTCGACGC
Organism: Cognatilysobacter lacus; assembly: GCF_008274655.1. Lineage (GTDB taxonomy): Bacteria > Pseudomonadota > Gammaproteobacteria > Xanthomonadales > Xanthomonadaceae > Cognatilysobacter > Cognatilysobacter lacus. Next base: position 2,629 of record NZ_VTRV01000021.1, read on the forward strand.
GCGCGCGCACGAAACCCTGCGCGCGCAGCTGGTCGAAGACCTGCGCATGCTCGCCCTTGCGCTCGCGCACGACGGGAGCCAGCAGCATGTACCGCTGCTCCGGATCGAGCGCCAACGCCTGGTCGACCATCTGGCTGATGGTCTGCGCCTCGAGCGGGTAGCCATGCTCCGGGCAGCGCGGAATGCCGACGCGCGCGAACAGAAGGCGCAGGTAGTCGTAGATCTCCGTGATCGTGCCGACCGTCGATCGCGGGTTGTGCGACGTGGACTTCTGCTCGATCGATATCGCCGGTGACAGACCCTCGATGTGGTCCACATCCGGCTTTTCCATCACCGACAGGAACTGCCTCGCGTACGCCGACAGCGACTCCACGTAGCGACGCTGGCCTTCGGCATAGATCGTGTCGAACGCCAGCGACGACTTGCCGGAGCCCGACAGGCCGGTGATCACGATCAGCTTGTCGCGGGGCAGGTCGAGGTCGACGTTCTTCAGGTTGTGCGTCCGCGCGCCGCGGATGCGGATGAATTCCATCGCCATCGGGTAAATCCTGGGGGTGGGGGACCGCCGGCACCGCGGCGAACAGGAGAGCGTATCGGGAGCCGGACCCGCGGACAATTTCGCCGTGGCGCCGGGAACGGGCCCCAAGCGGCACTCATTGGAATCCCGGGCGGCTGAACAGGGAGCGTGCGTGACGGCTGTCTCGTGCGGTGAGACCTGCCTGCCCCACGCCGGGCGTGAAGGGCCCGTTGCGGTAACTCGTTGAGTCGCCTAGAATTCCGCTTCTGTCCGCGCCCGTTCCGGCGGCAGCGACCACAATAACTACAGAGGAAGATGGTCATGTACGCAGTACTGGTCACCGGTGGCAAGCAATACCGGGTGATGGAAGGCGAGACGCTTCGCGTCGAGCTGCTGGAGGCCGACGCCGACAGCGAAATCACCTTCGACAACATCCTGATGCTTGGCGGCAGCGACGGCGTGAAGCTCGGCGACGCGCTCAAGGGCGCACTGGTTCGTGCCAAGGTCGTTGGCCACGGCCGCGCCGACAAGATCAAGATCGTCAAGTTCCGCCGCCGCAAGCACCATCGCAAGCAGATGGGCCATCGGCAGCATTACACCGAAATCCAGATCACCGGCATCGCTGCCGGCGACAAGAAGTAAGGAGCAGCCGTCATGGCACATAAAAAGGGCGTAGGTTCCAGCCGCAACGGCCGCGACTCGAATCCGAAGTACCTCGGCGTCAAGATTTTCGGCGGCCAGGCGATCGACGCGGGCAACATCATCGTGCGTCAGCGCGGCACCCAGTTCCATCCGGGTCCGGGCGTCGGCCTTGGTCGCGACCACACGCTGTTCGCGCTGGTGAACGGCAAGGTGGAGTTCTCGGTCAAGGGCGCGCAGCGCCGTCGCACTGTCAGCGTCGTCGACGCCGGCTGATCGTCTACCGACTTAGCGACGAGCCCCGCTTAGGCGGGGCTTTTCGTTTCCGGACCCGGGGCCCGGGGAGCGCGCCGGCGTTCGCGGCCCGGAGATTTCCTGCGGTTCTGTAAAGTGACATTTCCGCGTTCACCGCGGCGCAACCGATCAATCATCGAAGCAGACATGAAACTCGTCGACGAAGCCGAAATCCAGGTCATCGCAGGTAACGGCGGAAACGGCTGCATCGGCTTCCGTCGCGAAAAATTCATCCCCCTCGGTGGCCCCGACGGCGGTGACGGCGGCGCCGGTGGCAGCGTGTGGTTGCTCGCCGACGAGAACCTCAACACGCTTGTCGACTTCCGCCACCAGCGCATGTTCAAGGCGCAGCGAGGCGAGAACGGGATGGGGCGCCAGATGTACGGCAAGGCCGGCGACGACCTGGTCATCACCGTGCCGGTCGGGACGGTCGTCACCAACGTCGATACCGACGAGGTGATCGGCGACTTGACCCGCCACGGCGAACGCCTGCTTGTTGCGCAGGGCGGCAAGGGCGGCCTCGGCAACATGCATTTCAAGAGCTCGGTCAACCGCACGCCGCGCAAGGCGCTGCCGGGCCTGCCGGGTGAAGAGCGCGCGCTCAAGCTCGAGCTCAAGCTGCTGGCCGACGTCGGCTTGCTCGGGTTCCCGAACGCGGGCAAGAGCACCTTCATCCGTGCCGTATCCGCGGCGACCCCGAAGGTGGCGGACTATCCGTTCACGACGCTGTATCCGAATCTCGGCGTTGTCAGCGTCGAGCAGTACCGCAGCTTCGTGATCGCCGACATCCCGGGCCTCATCGAGGGCGCGGCCGACGGTGCGGGCCTTGGCGCGCAATTCCTGCGCCACCTGCAGCGCACCCGCCTGTTGCTCCATCTGGTCGACATCGCGCCGATGGAAGGTGGCGTGGAAGGTGTTTCGCCCGTCGAGCAGGTCCGCGCGATCGAGCACGAACTTGGCAAGCACGACCCCGAGCTGCTCGCGAAGCCGCGCTGGCTGGTTCTCAACAAGGCCGACCTCCTGCTGGAGGAAGAACAGCAGGACGCCGCGCGCGCGATCATCGACGAGCTCGGCTGGAAGGACCGCTGGTATCTGGTGTCCGCAATCAGCCGGGAAGGCACGTGGCCGATCATGAAAGACGTCATGGCGTTCTTTGACCGGCAGCGCGAGGACGCCGAAGAGGCGCGCGCCGAGCGCGATGCGGCGGCCAAGAACGCGCCAGACGCCGACGACGCCGGCGCGGCCTGACACCCGGCGCCATGTCGGCCTCGTCTTCCACGGTGCGGGCGTTCATGCCGGCCACGTCACGGGCGATGCGACCGCGCTCGTCCGCCCGCAAACCCGTCGCCACGCGGGCACAAAAAAACCCGGCCTGGGCCGGGTTTTTTCAGAACGTCGAGCGCGTATCAGGCGGCGGTCTTCAGCGCCTTGATGCGGGCATTCAGGCGGCTCTTGTGGCGCGCAGCCTTGTTCTTGTGGATCAGGCCGCGCGAGCTGAAACGGTCCAGAAGCGGCTGCGCGGAGGCGAACGCGGCTTCGGCGCCCGGGGCGTCGTTGGAGTTGAGGGCCTTGAGCACCTTTTTGACGGCAGTACGGAGCATCGAACGCTGGCTGGCGTTGCGCATATTCCGGACGATCGTCTGCTTGGCGCGCTTTTTGGCGGACTTGATGTTGGCCACGGCGGTTTCCTGGAAGTCTTGATAGAGCGGCTGTCCGGGAGACAGCACGGTAGGGAGAGGGAATTGGGTACAGACAGACCGGAAAGTATGGCGGTTTCAATGGGTTGCGTCAACGGAATGTGGAGGCGCCGTCTGTGACCAAGCCGAAGATGATGCGTGGCCTCCTGTCGTTCAGCAGCATGACGATGGTCAGTCGCGTGCTCGGACTGGTCCGGGATATCGCGTTCAACCACACGTTCCAGCCCGGGGCGGCCACGGACGCGTTCTGGGTGGCGTTCCGCATCCCGAATTTCATGCGCCGCCTGTTCGCCGAAGGTTCGTTCTCGACGGCGTTCGTCCCGGTTTTCACCGAGGTCAAGGAAACGCGGCCGCATGCGGACCTGCGCGAGCTGATGTCGCGCGTCGCCGGCACGCTCGGCGGCGTGCTGATGGTGCTCACCGCGCTCGGCCTGATTTTCACCCCGCAGGTCGCCTGGCTGTTCGCGGGCAGTTCGGCAGACAAATTCGGGCTGACGACCGAGCTTCTGCGCCTGACGTTCCCCTTCATCCTTTTCATCTCGCTGACGGCGCTGGCCGGCGGCGCACTCAACAGCTTCAACCGCTTCGGGTTGCCGGCGCTGACCCCCGTCATCCTCAACCTCTGCATGATCGCCGGCGCGTTGTGGCTGGCGCCGAGGCTCGAGGTGCCGATCCTGGCGATGGGCTGGGCGGTGCTGTTCGCCGGCCTGCTGCAGCTGGTGTTCCAGCTGCCGTCGCTGCACACCATCGACCTGCTGACGTTTCCGCGCTGGGGCTGGAGCCATCCGGATGTCCGCAAGGTGATGCGCCTGATGGTGCCGACGCTGTTCGGCTCGTCGATCGCGCAGGTGAACCTGCTGCTGGATACCGCGATCGCCGCGCGTCTGTACGTCGGCTCGCAGACGTGGCTTTCGCAGGCGGACCGTTTCCTGGAGCTGCCGCTCGGTGTGTTCGGCATCGCGCTGGGCACGGTGATCCTGCCCACGCTTTCGCGCCACCACGTCAAGACCGACCACGAGGGCTTTTCGCGCGCGCTCGACTGGGGCCTGCGCACGACGCTGCTGATCTCCGCGCCGGCGATGATCGGACTCATGCTGTTGTCCCAGCCGCTGGTCGCCACGCTGTTCCAGCACGGCGCGTTCAAGGCGATCGACACGCGCATGACCGCGATGTCCGTGGTCGGCCTCAGTTTCGGGTTGCCGGCATTCGCGCTGGTCAAGATCGTGCTGCCCGCGTTCTACGCGCGGCAGGACACGAAAACGCCGGTCCGGGCCGGCGTCGCGTCGCTGGTCGCCAACATGGTGCTCAACGTGTTGTTCCTCGTCGTGCTTTACCAGCTGTGGACGTCCGCGGACTCGCGCGCGCACGGCGTCTGGTTCGCGCTCGCGCACACTCGGGGCCTGCACCTCGCACTCGGCCTCGCCAGTGCCATGGCCAGCTACCTCAACCTGATCCTGCTGTGGCGCTGGCTGCGCAAGGCCGGTGTCTACGACCAGCAACCGGGCTGGGCGGGCTTTTCGGGTCGGTTGGGACTGGCCTGCCTGGTCATGGCGGCCGCCGTCGGGTTTGGGCTCTGGTGGGCGCCGGACTTCACCGTCGTGTCGACCGCGCGCCGGATCATCTGGCTCGGCGTACTCGTCGGCGGCGGTGTGTTCGTTTATCTCGCCGCGCTGTTCGCCATGGGCTTCCGGCCGCGCGACCTGCGCGAGCACTGAGCCGGCCCCGCGCACGCGCACCGATATACTCCCGCGAATGAGCAGGCTTTTCAGAGACGTCGACCGCGCGATGCAGGCATCGCCGGGCTGCGTTGCCTGCGTTGGCGCGTTTGACGGACTGCATCTCGGTCATCAGGCGCTGGTGCGCCGCGCGGTCGACGATGCGCTCGCGCGCGAGGTGCGCGCCGTCGCGATCACCTTCGATCCGTTGCCACGCGAGTTCTTTTCGCGTGGCGCGGTATCGCCGCGGCTCATGTCGACCCGTACCCGCATCGAGCGGTTGTTCGCCCTTGGCATCGACGATGTGTTGTTGCTGCGTTTCGACGCGCGGCTCAGCGGCATGGAGGCGGCGGACTTCGTTTCGCGGGTGCTTGTCGACGCGTTGCGTGTCGAATCGCTGTGGGTTGGCCCCGACTTCCGGTTCGGTCGCGCGCGCGCAGGCGACATCGACCTGCTGCGCAACGCGGGCGCGCGGCATGGCTTCCAAGCCGACGCGATCGACCCCGTCGCCGCGAGCGGCGAGCGCATTTCGAGCACGCGCATTCGCGATGCACTTGCCGCTGGCGATTTCCAACTCGCTGCGCGGCTGCTCGGGCGCCCTTACCGGATCGAAGGCCGCGTCGTGCGCGGCCGGCAGCTCGGTCGCACGCTCCGGTATCCGACCGCGAACCTGCGCTTGCCGGCGGGCACGCCGCCGCTGACCGGCATTTTCGCGACGCGCGTGCACGGCCTCTCGCCCACGCCACTCGACGCCGTGTCGAGTCTCGGCACGCGCCCGACCGTGGGCGGCATTGAACCGCTGCTCGAAACCCATATATTCGATTTCGATGCGGACATCTACGCGCGCCGCATCGGCATCGAATTCGTCGAGAAACTGCGCGACGAAGTGAAATTCGACGGACTTCCCGCCCTCGTCGCCCAGATGGACCGCGATGCGGACCAGGCGCGGCAGGTTCTCGCCCCTTTGAATTCCCGACGGACCGCCTGATCCCGTGACCGACCGCGAGACCCCCGAAACCAACCCCTACAGGGCCACGCTGCACCTTCCGGCCACGGATTTCCCGATGCGCGGGGACCTGCCCAAGCGCGAGCCGCTCACGCTCGCGCGGTGGGAGGAGCAGGGGCTATACGCGCAGATCCGCCGCGAAGTTGGCGGCCGTGAGCGCTCGTTCGTTCTGCACGACGGTCCGCCGTATGCGAACGGCTCGATCCACATCGGCCACGCGGTCAACAAGGTGCTCAAGGACATCGTGGTGAAGTCGAAGCTGCTGTCGGGCTACGACGCGCCTTACGTCCCGGGCTGGGACTGCCACGGACTGCCCATCGAAGTCGCCGTCGAAAAGAAGCATGGAAAGGTCGGCGACAAGCTCGACGCGGCGCAGTTCCGGCAGAAGTGCCGCGAATATGCCGCCGAGCAGATCGACGTGCAGCGTCGGGACTTCAAGCGACTGGGCATCCTGGGCGACTGGGAAAACCCGTACCGCACGATGGACTTCCGCTACGAGGCGGACATGCTGCGGTCGCTCGCGAAGATCGTCGAACGCGGCCACCTGCTGCGTGGCGCCAAGCCGGTGCACTGGTGTTTCGATTGCGCGTCCGCGCTCGCCGAAGCCGAGATCGAATACGCCGACAAGACGTCCCCTGCGATCGACGTCGCGTACGCCGCGCGTGATCCGCAGGCGCTCGCGCGCCTGTTCGGCGCGGACATCGGCGCGGGCGTGGACGTCGCCGTGCCGATCTGGACGACGACCCCGTGGACGCTTCCGGCGAGCCTCGCGGTTTCCGTCGGGCCGGAGCTCGACTATTCGCTCGTCGAAGGCCCCGCCGGCGCGAACGGCCGTCGGCTGCTGGTGCTCGCGACCGCGCTCGTCGAGCGGGCGCTGAAGCGCTACGGCGTCGACGACGTGCAGGTGCTTGGAACGTCGCCGGGCGTGGCGATGGAAGGCGTCGTGCTTGCGCATCCCTTCTACGCTCGCGACATCCCGTTGCTGCTGGGAGATCACGTGTCGGCCGAGGAGGGTACCGGTGCGGTACACACCGCGCCCGGCCACGGCCAGGAAGACTTCGCCGTCAGCCAGAAATACGGGCTGATCGAGAAATACAGCGCCGCCGAAATGAACCCGGTGGACTCGCGCGGCCGCTACCTGCCGGGCACGCCCGCGGCGAATGGCGTCGATATTGCTGGAGTGCACATCTGGAAGGCGAACGATCTGCTGGTCGACGCGGTGCGTGGCGTCGGCGCGCTCCTGTCGGCGCATCCGGTGTCGCACAGCTATCCGCATTGCTGGCGCCACAAGACGCCGGTGATCTTCCGCGCCACGCCGCAGTGGTTCATCTCGATGGAGCAGGCCGGCCTCAGGCGCGATGCGCTCGCAGCCATCGGACACGTCGGCTGGGTTCCGGAATGGGGCGAAGCACGAATCGCCGGCATGATCGACGGCCGCCCGGACTGGTGCATCAGCCGCCAGCGCACGTGGGGTGTCCCGATTGCGTTGTTCATCCATCGCATCACGGGCGAGCCGCATCCGCGCTCGCCCGAGCTCATGCGGCAGGTGGCGACGCGCGTGGAAGCGGCGGGCGTGGATGCCTGGTACGACTGCGATGCGCGCGAACTCCTCGGCGACGAAGCGGGGGATTACGACAAGGTCACCGACATCCTCGATGTCTGGTTCGATTCCGGCGTCACGCACGAATGCGTGCTGGCGCAGCGTCCGGAGGATGGGCTTCGCAAGCCTGCCGACCTGTACCTCGAGGGTTCGGACCAGCATCGCGGCTGGTTCCAGTCGTCATTGCTGACCGGCGTCGCGATGGACGGCGTCGCGCCGTTCCGCCAGGTGCTCACGCATGGCTTCACGGTCGATGCGCAGGGCAAGAAGATGTCGAAGTCGATCGGCAATACGGTCGAGCCGCAGAAAGTCATCGCGCAGATGGGCGCCGACGTACTGCGGCTGTGGATCGCGTCCACCGACTATCGCAACGAGATGTCGGTCTCCGACGAGATCCTCAAGCGCAGCGGCGACGTATACCGGCGCCTGCGCAATACCGCGCGTTTCCTGCTGGGCAACCTGGACGGGTTCGATCCTCTGGTCGACCTGCAGCCGCTCGATTCGATGGTGGCGATCGACCGCTGGATCGTGCATCGCGCATTCGAGTTGCAGCAGAAGCTGGAGGCCGCCTACGCGCGCTACGACTTCGCCGAGATCGTGCAGTCGCTCGCGAACTTCTGCAGCGTGGACCTGGGATCGCTGTATCTCGACGTCACCAAGGACCGGCTCTACACCATGCCGAAGCAGTCCGCGGGGCGCCGCTCCGCCCAGACCGCGATGTATCACCTGGCCGAAGCGTTCGCGCGATGGATCGCTCCGATCCTCAACTTCACCGCCGACGAGATGTGGGCATTCCTGCCGGCCGCCACGCCCTCTGGTCCGAGGCCCGCGAACGTGCTGCTCGCAACCTGGTACGACGGCCTGGCGCCGCTGCCGGCCGATGCCGCCCTGGGCGTCGATCGTTTCGATGCGCTGCTGGCGCTACGTGAACGCGTGAGCCGCGAGTTGGAGCCGATGCGCGCCGCGGGCGACATTGGCGCTGCCCTCGAGGCCGAGATCCGCATCGCGGCGAAGCCCGACGAAGCCGGCTGGCTCCGCGACCTGCAGGACGAACTGCGTTTCCTGTTCATCAGCGGCGATGTGACGGTCGTCGAAGGCGAGGGCGAAGTCGGCGCGCGACCTACCGAAAAATCCAAATGCGCACGCTGTTGGCACTACCGGTCGGACGTGGGCGTCAGCGCCGCGCATCCACAGCTGTGTAGCCGCTGCGTGGTGAACATCGATGGCGCGGGCGAAACGCGCCGCTGGTTCTGACACGCACCGCGCTGTCGATAGGGGAGTTCCGATGCGTCATCCGATCCGATCCAATGCGCTCGCCTGGCTGCTGCTGTCGGCCGCCGTCGTCGCCATCGACCAGCTTTCCAAGGCCTGGGTGCTGCGCACCTTGCCCGAGTTCACGCCGGTCACCGTGATTCCGGGGTTCTGGAACTGGTTCCGCACGTACAACACGGGCGCCGCGTTCAGCCTGCTGAGCGACGCCGGCGGCTGGCAGAAGTGGCTGTTCCTGCTGTTCGCCGTGGTGATCAGCGGCGTGCTTTCGGCCTGGCTGGCGCGTACCCCGCGCAGCGACTGGCGAACCGCCGCTCCGTACGCCCTGGTGATCGGCGGAGCGGTCGGCAACGTGATCGACCGGCTGGTCCACGGGCACGTCATCGATTTCATCCAGTGGCACGTGGGCCAGCACTTCTGGCCGTCGTTCAACGTGGCCGACTCGGCAATCGTCGGCGGCGTGGTCGGGATCGTGCTGGCAGGCCTGTTGCCGGCGCGTCAGGCGCGCACCTCGCGCCGGGCGTAGCATTCGCGCATGGAAATCCTTCTCGCCAACCCGCGCGGCTTCTGCGCGGGCGTCGACCGCGCTATCGAGATCGTCAAGCGCGCGATCGAACTGCTGGGCGCTCCGATCTACGTGCGCCACGAGGTCGTGCACAACCGCTTCGTCGTCGACGACCTGCGCCAGCGGGGCGCCGTGTTCGTCGAGGAGCTGGACGAGGTGCCGGATGGCGCCACCGTCATATTCAGCGCGCACGGCGTTTCGCAGGCGGTCCGGCTGGAAGCCGCGCGGCGCGGCCTCAAGGTATTCGACGCGACGTGCCCGCTGGTGACCAAGGTGCACCTTGAAGTTGCGCGCCACTGCCGGGCCGGGCGCGACGTCGTCCTGATCGGGCACGAGGGTCATCCCGAGGTGGAAGGCACGATGGGCCAATGGCTGCGCGAGGGCGCGACGGGCCGCATCTACCTGGTCGAGGACGAGGAAGACGTGGCGCGCCTGCACGTCATGCAGCCCGAAAACCTCGCCTACACCACGCAAACGACGCTCTCCGTGGATGACACGCAGGCGGTCATCGCCGCGCTGCGCGCCAAGTTCCCGGCCCTGCATGGGCCGCGGAACGACGACATCTGCTACGCCACGCAGAACCGGCAGGATGCCGTGCGCGAGCTCGCGACGCGCTGCGACCTGGTGCTGGTGGTCGGATCGGTCAACAGCTCAAATTCCAACCGCCTGCGCGAGCTGGCGGAGCGGCAGGGTGTGCAGGCATATCTCATCGACGGCGCCGAGGAGATCGACCCGTCATGGGTGGCCGGGACGACGCGGGTCGGCGTCACGGCCGGGGCGTCCGCGCCCGACGTGCTCGTACGCGGCGTGATCGATCGGCTCCTCGCGCTGGGCGCGAATTCTGTAGCCGAACTCGACGGTGAACCCGAGTCGATGGTGTTCGCACTGCCGAAGGCGCTGCGCCTGCAACTGGTTGATTGACAACGCCGGCGTTGACCTGTGCGCCACGCCTGCCTAGAATCCCGCCTCTTGCCGCACGCCGGCAGGACGCCGGAATAGCTCAGTTGGTAGAGCGGCGCATTCGTAATGCGTAGGTCGTAGGTTCGATTCCTATTTCCGGCACCAAATCGAAGGGCTTGCAGTGCGTTCGCGCTGCAAGCCCTTTTCTTTTGCGCCAGCGGCCTCGAGGCCCGGCGCTCGGCGAGGGGGCGTTCGTTACCCCGCCGACACCTGCCGCATGTACCGCCCGAGCGCGTCGTCAAGCGTCGGCAACGGAAACGCCCGGTGACTGCCGAGGGCGCTGTAGCGCGGGCGGGCCGCCGCCAGCTGGGCGCGCAGGTCCGTGCAGACCTCCAGCCGGCTGTGATCGACATTCGCCATCCGGGCCGCGCGCAACGCGAGGTCCGCCCACGTCACTTCGCCTGTGTTCGTCAGGTGCCAGATCCCGGCTGCCCGGTCGATCAGCAGGTCGAGGCACGCGTTGACGAGGTCGGGGACATAGGTGGGCGAAACCGTCATGTCCTCGGACACCTGGAACGGTTTGCCGCTGCGCAGCGTTCGCAGCGCGATCGTGATGAAGTTGTGCGCGTCCCACGGACCGAAAAACGAGCTCGTGCGGACGACCAGCGCATCCGGATGGCGGTCGAGGACGAGCCTCTCGGCGCGCGCCTTGCTCTCGCCGTAGATGTTGAGCGGGCGCGTGGAGTCCGACTCGACGTAGGGCGCATCGTTCTCGCCGTCGAACACCATGTCGGACGAAAACGTCACCAGCGGCAGCCGGTGGCGCGCGCACACGGCCGCGAGGTTCGCCGGACCCTGCGAATTTTCGAGGAAGCAGCGCTCGGCGTCCTGCTCGGCGTCATCGACCCGCACGTAGCCGGCCGTGTTGATCACCGCCCACGGCCGGTACGTGTCCATCGCGCGTTCGATGGAGTCCGGATCGGTGATGTCCATCTCGGCGCGCGTCAACACGCGGCAGTTCAGGTCCCGCTGCCCGCATACCAGGGCGAACGCGCGCCCGAGCGTGCCGGTGGCGCCGGTGACGAGCAGCGGCGCGGAGTTCGTGCCGGTGCGGGGCCGCAGCGGAAAGTCGACGTCCGTCAGCAGGGCCGGCTGGGTGCGCACGTGGCGTCCCGGCCGCTTCCACCAGCCGGTGCCGCTCAATAGAGGGTGGTCCGGCAGGGCCCCCTTGGCGAGGTCCTTCATCATCCAGGCGATCGCCGTCGGGCGCGGCTCGCCGCTGCGCACGTCGAACGCGCCGGGCTCGTAGTAGCCGCGGCACTCGGTCAACAGGCAGTTCCAGTCGAACAGGCCCAGAAGGCCCCAGATCGTCACGGCACGGACGTCGACGCCGTCGCCGCGCAGTTTCTCGGCGGCGGCCCATGTTTCCGCGATCCAGCGCAGCTGGTCCTCGCGCGTCGCGTCGATGTGGACCTCGGTCACCGCGATCGGGAGGTGGTAACGCTCCCAGGTCTCACGGATCAGTGGACCGATGCCCCCGGTCGGATGCTTGAGCGCGCGCGCCGCCTCGATGTCGGCGTAGCGGTGGATGTGGTTGCCACCCCAGTATTCCTCGGGGTACTTCGCAAGTTCCTCGTCGAGGAAGCGTTCGCTGGTTATGTAGTGGTTGACGCCGATGATGTCGGGCGGGCACGCGTTCTGCTGGAACCACAGCAGTTCGTCACGCGTCGCTTCGCCGACGGTGGTCAGCCACGCCCATAGCGGATGCGCTTCGTCGACGAGCCCGCACAGCAGATCCCAGCCCAGCCAGCGCAGCTGGTTGTTGAGGTCGGCCTGGTACTGCAACAGCGGCGTGCTGTACACCTTGCCGATGTCGTCGGTCTGGACCAGACGCGCAACAGGATTGACCCTGCGGATCGCACGCATCGCAAGCACGATGCCGCGACACTGGTTGAACAGCGCGTCCTTGAACGTGCGCTCGTCACGGCCGTGCGGATACCACACGCCGTAAAGCCCGCTGAAGCGCGCAGTGGTCAGCGGCTCGTTGACCGGCGTGTAGTACTCGACCCAGGGGTAACGCGCGGCGACGGCGCCCGCGTACTCGGCGAGCTCGGTCGCGAATGCCGGGTCGACGAGACTGGTGTGCATCGGACCACTGCCGTGATGCACGAGGCCGACGATCGGCTCGATCCCCGCATCACGCAACTCGCCCAGGCGCGCGTCCGGCCACGACCAGTCGGCCGTCTCCAGCCCCTCCGGTGCGATCTGCTCCCACAACACCGGGTAGCGGATTGCCTGCATGCCCAACCCGGCGAAACGCTCGATGTCGCCGGCACGCGTGGTATGCGCGCTGCGATCGAGCTGCCGGGTATAGCTGTCGCCAACCCGGCAGATCGTGCATTCCAGCCCGCCCCAGAGCTGCAGCTTCGTGTTGTCCAGCATCATGCCGAGGGCGGGTCCATTCAGCGGCGGGCGGCGATCAGCGGCGTTGCCTGCGGGTGCGACATCGCCGCGGCCAGTTCCGGCGGAACCGGCATGGAGGTCTCGCCCATCTTCTCGAGGATGTAGTCGACCGACTTCAACGCGGCGCCGACGCACTGGTCCATGTTGTAGTACCGGTACTGTGCGAGGCGACCGACGAAGGTCACGTCCTGCTCCTGCTCGGCGAGCGCTTCGTAGCGCTTGAAGAGCAGCTCGTTTTCGGGGCGCGGCACCGGGTAGTAGGGGTCGCCCTCCGCCGTCGGGAACTCGCGCACGAGCGACGTGCCGGAATGCTGCTGGCCCGTCAGGTGCTTGAACTCGGTCGTGCGCGTGTACTCGTAGTCGTTCGGGAAGTTGACCGTGCCGACCGACTGGTACCACTCGGTGTCGGCCAGGTGTTCGTGCTCGAAGCGCAGCGAGCGATACGGCAGCTTGCCGTAGCAGTAGGCATAGAACGCGTCGAGCGGCCCCGTGTAGACGGTATGCGTGGCTTCCACGCGCTCGCGGAACTCGAAGTAATCCACGCCCAGCTCGACCTTGATCGACGGGTGGTCGAGCATGCTCTCGAACATCTTGGTGTAGCCCTGCGCGGGCATTTTCTGGAACTTGTCGGTGAAGTAGCGATCGTCGCGGTCCGTGCGGGTCGGCACGCGCGCGGCGACGGCGGCATTCAGTTCGGACGGATCGAGGCCCCACTGCTTCTGCGTGTATCCGCGGAAGAACTTCTCGTACAGATCCTGGCCGACGGCGTTGATCACCACGTCCTCGGAGGTGCGGATCTTTTCGCGCGGCTCGCGCACGGAATCGTAGAAGCCCTGGATCGTGGTCTCGTCCAGGTCCATGCCGTACAGCGCATTGACCGTGTCGATGTTGATCGGGATCGGTACGAACTTTTCTTCGACCTTGGCGAGCACGCGGTGCTCGTACGGACGCCACGCGGTGAACTGCGTCAGGTATTCGGCGATGCGGTCCGCGTTGGTGTGGAAGATGTGCGGCCCGTACGGGTGGATCAGGATGCCGTGCTGGTCCTTGCGGTCATAGGCGTTGCCGCCGATATGCTCGCGCTTGTCGATAACCAGTACCTCATAGCCGCGCTCGGCGAGCTGGCGTGCTACGACGGAACCCGAAAAGCCCGCGCCTACGATCAATACGTCTGTTTTCATCTGGAACTCCTGTCAGGCGGCGGCTTGTGCGCTGACGTCGGCCCAGAGGGCCTGCTGCACGTCACAACGCATGGATTCGACGGTGGCATCCCAGCTGGCGCCTTCGGCGCGCTCGATGCCCTGGGCGAGCAAAGCGGCGTCCGGGTCGCGCCAGGCGCGCTCGACCGCATCGATGAACTCGTCCTGCGAGTACGCGACGCTGACGATCGGCGTGAAGTTGCGCACCACGTCCGCGACCGCCGTCGACACGATCGGCTTGCCGGCCGCCATGTATTCGAGAGTCTTGGTGGGATTGATGTACCGGGTGGCTTCGTTCAGTGCGAACGGCATCAGGCAGACGTCGAAGCCCTTGACGATGGACGGCAGGTCTTCATAGCGCTGCTGGCCGAGCCAATGGATGTTCGAGTGCTTGGGCAGCTCTTCCGGGTCTACCTTCACCACCGGCCCGGCCATGATCACGGATGCCTCGGGGAAACGCTCGGCGAGCGCGGCGATCAGCTCGTAGTCGAGGCGTTCGTCGATCACGCCGAAATAGCCGAAACGCGGCCCAGGCGTCGCGGCGACGGCGGCGGGAATCTCCGTCGTCGTGTCACGCGCCTTGCCGTAATGCCCGACGTCGACGCCGCATCCGTAGAAGTGCACGTTGCCGTGATGCTTGGACTTCGATTCGAACAGCTGGTAGCCGCCGGTGAACACCACGCCCGCGTTCGCCATCACCAGGCGCTCGCGGTCGCCGATGTCCGGCGGCGCGAACCGGAAGTTCGCCAGTTCGTCCATGCAGTCGTACACGACGCCGACGGCGCCGAGCTGGCCCATGTAGCCGGGTGCAGGCATCGGCGAGTAGAACCATTGCACGGCATTGACGAACTTTCCCGCGAGCAGCGGGTGCTCGCGCAGCGCCTGCCGGATCTGCGGAAGGAAGATCTCCGCGTCGAGGTCCGCGTCCACGGCCATCGATCGCGGGATCTGCGGAATGACGCGCACGAGGTTGGGATACGGCTCATCGATGGCCAGTCGCGGCTCGCCGTCAGCGATCACCGGGTCTTCGATGAAGAGGATCCGATGGTCCTTAGCCAGCCGCGAAAAGATCTGCTGCGGTCGCTGCCAGACGAAATCCCAGCGAAGGTGGCAGTGCACGATGATCGGGAAATCCGCACGGGCGTCGTTCCCACACGCGTTCGCGGCTGCGAAGGCGGCGGCATCCGACGGGCTGTGCGCGGCGTCGTCCCTGGTCGCAGCGTCATTGCCGATACCGAGCGAATTTCTTTCCTTTGACATGGCGCTCTCACTGAATTGGTTAAATATGAGTCTTGGGTGAACGGCATCTTGAACAAGTGAAATCACAAACCGAATCGACATCGATGACGACGCTGGCGGATGCATCGCGCTTCTGCGACGCCGACGCTTACCCGCGGCCGCAATTGCGCCGTGCCGATTGGCGTTCGCTCGACGGCCCTTGGCGGTTCGCCTACGACGACGAGAAGCGCTATTCGCATCCCCACGAGATCGAGCAATGGCCACTACGGATTGAAGTTCCGTATCCGATCGAATCGGAAGCCAGCGGGATCGGAGATCGCGGGTTTCACAAAGCTTGCTGGTATCAACGTGATTTCGACGTGGAGGCAACAGGCGACGCGCGCGTGATACTCCATTTCGGCGCCGTGGATTACGCCGCGAAGGTCTGGGTCAACGGGCATTACGTGATGAGTCACGAAGGCGGGCACACGCCGTTCCAGGCCGATATCACGCAGGCGCTGAATGCTTCAGGGGCCCAGGTGGTCACGGTTCGCGTCGAGGACGACCCTCACGAGTTGAACAAGCCACGCGGCAAACAGGACTGGCAGCTCGAGCCTCATTCGATCTGGTATCCGCGAACCACGGGCATCTGGCAGACCGTCTGGATCGAGACGGTGGCCCGTACGTACGTTCAGAAGATCCGCTGGACGCCGCATGTCGAGGGCTTCGCGCTGACGTTCGAGGCACGCATCGTCGGCGACGCGCTCGACGGGCTCGCCATGGAAGTTCAGGTCCGCCACAAGGATCGCCTGCTTGCGGACGACCGCTACATGGTGATCGAGGGCGAAGTCGACCGTCGCATCATCCTGTCCGATCCGGGCATCGACGACTTCCGCAACGAGCTCCTGTGGAGCCCCGAGAGGCCGCAGCTGCTCGATGCCACGATCCGGCTGAAACGCGGCGACGTGGTCCTCGACGAAGTGCGTTCGTATACGGCATTGCGATCTGTTGGCGTGCTGCGTGACCGCTTCATGCTCAACGGAAGGCCCTATCTGCTCAAGCTGGTGCTGGACCAGGGTTACTGGCCCGACACGCTGCTTGCCGCGCCGAGCGACGCAGCGCTGCGCCACGACGTCGAGCTGGCGAAGGCGATGGGTTTCAACGGCGTGCGCAAGCACCAGAAGATCGAGAGCCCCCGATATCTCTACTGGGCCGACCGCCTCGGGTTGCTCGTGTGGGAAGAGATGCCATCGTCATACCGGTTCACCCGGACCGCGATCAAACGGATGATCAAGGAGTGGGGCGAGGCGATCGATCGCGATTTCAGCCATCCCTGCATCATCACGTGGGTGCCGTTCAACGAGTCCTGGGGCGTGCCGGAGCTCACCACGGTCGGCGCGCACCAGCATGCGGTCGCCGCGCTCTACCACCTGACGAAGACGCTCGACCCCACGCGGCCCGTGATCGGAAACGACGGCTGGGAGAGCAGCGACACCGACATCATCGGCATCCACGACTACGACGCGAACGTCGACCACATCCGCCAGCGTTACGGGCCGGAGGTCACGACCGAACAGTTGTTCGACCGTCGACGGCCCGGCGGTCGGATCCTCACGCTCGACGGGCATCCGCATCGCGGGCAACCGGTGATGCTCACCGAGTTCGGCGGTATCGCGTTCGACACGCGGCCGCGCAAGCCGAGCGATGTGGATGGCGAAACCTCGGAAATCTGGGGCTATTCGGTGGCCGAGGCGGCGGACGAGTTCGCCCGCAAGTTCCACGACCTGATCGAAACCGTCACCTACACCGCGCTGTTCAGCGGCTACTGCTACACCCAGTTCGCCGACACGTTCCAGGAAGCGAACGGGTTGTTGACGGAGGATCGGGTGCCGAAGATTCCGATCGAACAGATCCGCAAGGCGGTGGGCATGTCTCGCACGCATATCCAGGGCGCCGCCTGATGCATGTGCTGGCGCTGACCAAGCCCGATGGCCGCGCGCTTACGCTGTATGCGCAGGCGCCGCTTCAGGGCATTGCCGACGCGCCCAGCCCGTTCCAGGAACCGCTGGGGCGCAGCCCGCACCTGCGTCGCCATCCCCTGCGCGGCGAATGGATCACGTACGCCGCCTACCGGCAGGACCGCACGTTCCTGCCGCCGCCGGAGTACAACCCGCTTGCGGTCACGGTCGACCCGCGGTTGCCCACCGAGCTGCCGCAAGGCAATTGGGACATCGCGGTATTCGACAACCGGTTCCCGTCGCTGAGCCTGGACGCCGACGAGGTGCCGGAGTCCATCGTCGACACGGCGCCCGGAACGGGCAAGTGCGAGGTGGTGGTCTTCGCGCAGGATCGGCTGACGTCGCTTTCGCGTCTTCCAGTCGCGCACATCGACCTGCTCCTGCAGGTGTGGGCCGATCGAACGGCCGAGCTCGGCGCGATCGACAGCATCCACTACGTGCTGCCGTTCGAAAACCGCGGTGCCGAAGTGGGCGTCACGCTGCATCACCCCCACGGGCAGATCTACGCCTACCCGACGGTGCCGCCGGTGCCCGCGCGCATGCAGGAGATCGCGTCGGCGCATTACGAGGCGAACGGGCGCGGGGTCCTGCAGGACCACATCGCGAAGGAGATCGAGGACGGCCAGCGCATCCTCTACCTCGGCGAGCACGCGGTGGCGTTCGTGCCCGCGGCGGCGAGGTATCCGTACGAGGTGTGGATCGCGACGATCGCACCGGTGGCCACGTTCTGCGATCTCGACGAGGCCCAGCGCGTCGATCTGGCGCGCGCGCTCAAGACCGTGCTGATGAAATACGACGCGCTCTGGGATCGGCCTTTCCCGTACCTGATGGCCTGGTACCAGGCACCCACGGACGGCCGACCGCATCCCGAGTCGCACCTTCATGCCGAGATCTATCCGCCGTACCGCACGCGCGACCGCCTCAAATACCTTGCCGGCACCGAGATCGCGGCCGGATGGTTCGCGATGGACGCGCTACCCGAGGACAAGGCGCAGGAGCTCCAGCGCATCGACGTGGATATCGACTCATGAGTTTCCTCGATATCTTCGGCGTTGAGCCGACCGTGGTCGCGACCGCGCCGGGGCGGGTGAACCTGCTCGGTGAACACACCGACTACAACGACGGTTTCGTGCTCCCGACGGCGATCCCGCAGTCGACGACCGTCTCGCTGCGCCCGAACCAGGCCGGCGACTTCGTGCTGCATGCGGCAGACCTCGCAAGCGAGTCCCGGTTCGGGCGCGACACCAAGCCGGGCGATCACTTCGCGTCCTATGTCTACGGCTGCATTCGCGGTGTCATGGCGCTCGGTGCCGAGGTTCCCTATCTCGACCTGTACGTGCACTCGGACGTGCCGATGGGCGTCGGGTTGTCGTCGAGTGCCGCACTCGAGGTGGCCACGCTGCGCGCGCTGCGGGAATTGTTGTCTCTGGACATCGACGACGTGCAGATCGCGCGGATGGCGCAACGTGCCGAGATCGATTTTGCGGGCGTCAACTGCGGAATCATGGATCAGATGGCGTCCAGCCTCGCCGACGAAACGCACATGCTGTTCCTGGATACGCGCACGCTCGAACGCCGGCTCGTTCCGCGGCCAGCGGATACGGAGTTGCTGGTCGTCGATTCCGGGCTCAGCCGGTCGCTGGCCGCCAGCGCGTACAACACGCGCCGCAGCGAGTGCGAAGCGGCGGCCCGGATGCTCGGGGTTCCCGCGCTGCGCGACGTGGACGCCGCGGATCGCGTCGAATCATTGGATGAGCCGCATCGTCGCCGTGCCCGCCACGTCGTCACCGAAAACGCGCGCGTGCTACGTGCCGTGGCGGGTGTCGACGCCGGGACGTTCGGACGACTGATGAACGAATCGCATGCGAGCCTGCGCGACGACTACGAGGTGTCCGTGCCCGAGCTTGACCGGCTCGTTTCGCTGTTGCAGGCGCACCCCTCCGTTTACGGCGCGCGCCTGACCGGCGCCGGCTTCGGCGGTGCATGCGTCGCGCTTTGCCGTGCGGGCGAGGCTGCGCGCGCAGGGAAAGACGTGGTTGCGCAATACGGCGCGCGCGCACAGGTTCTGGTGCCACAACAGGGGATGCACGCATGAGTACGCACGAGCAGGCACGGGAGACTCCGGCCGCGACGTCGACGTCGGGCACGCAACCCGACGCTACCGTCGCGCCGCGCATCCACACGATGGCCGCCGGTGAGCTGGTCGCCGTGTTCCGGCCGGAGCAGGGCATGCTCTGCACCTCGCTGAAGCATCGAGGCGAGGAGATCCTTCGCCGCGTCGACGAAATGGAAGAGGCGCTGGCGACCGGGATGTCGATCGGCGTGCCGCTCAACTATCCGTGGGCGAATCGCCTGCGCGCGCCGAACTACGATTTCGACGGCAAGGAAGTCGAGCTCGATCCCGCGTCGCCGTGGCTCATGAAGGACTGGAACGGCGTGATCATCCATGGCGTTCCGTGGACGAAGCTCGACTGGCGTGTGGAAGAAGCGACCGATCGCCGCCTTCACAGTCGGCTGAAGTGGAATCGCCCGGAGCTGCTCGACGTGTTCCCGTTCGAGCACGAGGTGGAAATGACCGCCACGCTCGATGGCCTCGGCCTCACCATCGAGACTGCCGTGCTGGCGACGGCCGGCACGCGCGTGCCGGTGAGCTTCGGCTTCCATCCCTATATCGGGCTGCCGGGCATGCATCGCGAGCAATGGCAGCTCAGCCTGCCGTCGATGCAGGGCATCGTGCTGGACGAACGCCTGTTGCCGATCGGGGAGCGCACCAACCTTCCCGCGTACCAGGGGCCGCTGGCGGACCTCGACTTCGACCATGGCTTCGCGTTCACCACGGCCAGCCCGACGATGTCGATCTCGGGGAACGGGCGGCGGATCAGTGTCGATTTCCTCGAGAATTTCCCGTTCGCGCAGATCTACGCGCCGCCCGGTCATGACTACATCTCGCTCGAGCCGATGACAGCGCCCGCGGATGCATTGAGAAGCCACGTCGGTCTGCGGGAAGTCGCGCCCGGGGAGCGATTCGCCGCGACGTTCCGTCTGCGCGTGGAGCCGACTGAGAACGCGCTGCACTGATCTGCCAGACCGGCGCGTCGGGCGCGGATAGGCCCGGAGGTTGCGTCCCGTGCACGCCGGTCTTACCCGCTGCGACCTCCGGCGTTTACCCTGCACCGACCACGGAGATGTTCGATGATCGGGAAGTCGGGGAAAGCCAGCGCGCGTCGCACCACCGCCTATGTGTGTTCGGACTGCGGCTCCGAGCACAACAAGTGGCAGGGACAGTGCACGGACTGTGGGCTGTGGAACACGCTAAGCGAAATCGCGCTCGAATCGCCCGTGCCCGGGAAATCGGGCGTGGCGCAGAGCCGTCGCAGCGGCTGGGCAGGCAAGATCGATCCGCCGGCGATCACCGCCCTGAAGGACGTCAGCGTTTCCGCGGAGTCGCGCGAAAGTACGGGCATCGGCGAACTCGACCGGGTGCTGGGCGGTGGCCTGGTGCTGGGTTCTGTCGTGCTCGTGGGCGGCGATCCCGGCATCGGCAAATCGACGCTGCTGCTACAGGCGACTGCCCTGATGGCGCAGTCGGTGCCGGGCCTCTACGTCACCGGCGAGGAATCGCTGGCCCAGGTTGCCGGCCGCGCCGTACGGCTGGGCCTGCCGGTGGAAGGCGTTCATGCGCTTGCGGAGACCTGCATCGAACGCATCTTGGAACAGGCGGCGCCGATGGGCCCTCGCCTGATCGTCGCCGACTCCATCCAGACGCTCTGGACCGAAACGCTCACTGCCGCGCCGGGCTCGGTGAGCCAGGTGCGCGAGAGCGCCGCGCGCCTGGTGCGCTATGCGAAGGAAACCGGCACGGCTGTGTTCCTGGTTGGCCATGTAACCAAGGAAGGCGGAATCGCCGGACCGCGCGTTCTGGAGCACATGGTGGACGCCGTCCTGTATTTCGAGGGCGAGTCGGGCAGCCGGTTCCGGGTGCTGCGCGCCTTCAAGAACCGCTTCGGCGCCGTCAACGAGCTGGGCGTGTTCGCGATGGCCGACAAGGGCCTACGCGAAGTGCCGAACCCGTCGGCGATCTTCCTGTCCGGCAGCCGCGAGGCGCAGCCGGGCAGCTGCGTGATGGTGACACGCGAAGGCACGCGTCCGTTGATGGTCGAGGTGCAGGCACTGGTCGATCACTCGCCGCTTTCGAATCCGCGCCGCGTTGCGGTGGGCATGGAAGGCAACCGGTTGGCGATGCTGCTGGCGGTGCTGCATCGCCACGGCGGTGTCGCCGTCGGCGACCAGGACGTCTTCGTCAACGTCGTCGGCGGCATCCGCGTGCAGGAAACCGCGGTTGACCTGCCGCTGCTGCTCGCGGTGCTGTCATCGCTGCGCGACCGGCCGCTCGGCGACATGACCGTGGCGTTCGGTGAGGTTGGCCTGTCGGGCGAAATACGCCCAGTGCCGAACGGCGAGGAGCGCCTGAAGGAGGCGGCGACGCACGGCTTCAAGCGCGCGATCGTGCCGAAGGCCAATGCACCGAAGTCGGGCAGGGTGGCGGGGATGGAAGTGATCGCGGTGGAGCGTCTCGCAGACGCACTCGAACACGCCTGACGCCGTCTCGACAACACGTCGAAAAAAACCGGCGTTCGCCGGCTTTTCTTCGTCAGTGCCCGCCCGCCGCCGCGGGCCCGGCCTTCGCCGAGAATGGCGGCTTGGCGATCCACACAAACAGGATCACCACCAGGAACACGATGCCCAGCACATGGAAGATCTCGTTGAAGCCGATCTGCACGGCCTGCTGCGAAATCATCCGCTCGAGCACGAACGCGCCCTTCTGCAGGTCGCCCTGACCCAGCTGCTGGACCGTCTGCCGGATGGCAGGGTTGTAGGCGTCGATGTGTTCGGTGAGCTGCGCGTGGTGCACGGTGGTGCGCTGGTTCCACGCCCAGGTCGTGAGTGATGCCGCGAAGCTGCCGCCGAGCGTTCGCACGAACGTGGCCAAACCGGAGCCCGCCGCGATCTCCTGCGGTTCGAGGTCCGACAGCAGGATCGTTAGCACGGGCATGAAGAACAGCGCGACTCCCAACCCCTGCCACAGCTGCACCATCGCGACCCGGTGGAAGTCGACGTCGAGCGTGAAGCCGGAGCGTATGAAACTGGTGGCCGCCATCACGATGAAGGCGAAGCTCGCGATCACCCGAAGGTCGAAACGCGTAGCGTACTTGCCCACGAACGGCGTGAGGATCACCGGCAGGATGCCGATCGGTGCGCTGGCGAACCCCGCCCAGATCGCGGTGTACCCGAGGTTGCGCTGCAGCCAGAGCGGCACCAGCAGCCCCACGCTGAAGAACGCCGCATAGGCCATCACCATCGCCAATGTTCCCGCAGCGAAATTTCGATGTCGGAACAGCCGCAGGTTGACGATCGGGTCCTTCTCCGTGAGTTCCCAGATCAGGAACACGGCGAGCGAAATCACCGAGACGATGCCCAGCACGACGATGCGCGGCGAGTTGAACCAGTCCTCGTCATTGCCGAGGTCGAGCAGCGTCTGCAATGCACCCACGCCGAGCACCAGTGTGGCGAGGCCGACGTAATCCATCTTCGGCTTCTGCAGGCTGACGGGGCGCTCCTTGAGCTGCGCGCCGACCACGAAGCTGGAGAAGATGCCGATCGGGATGTTGATGTAGAAGATCCACTGCCAGCTGTAGTTGTCGGTGATCCAGCCGCCGAGGATCGGCCCGGCGATGGGCGCGACGACTGTCACCATCGCCAGCAACGCGATCGCCTGCCCGCGTTTGTTCGGTGGGTAGATCGAGATCAACAGCGCCTGCGTGACGGGATACATCGGCCCGGCGACGAAGCCTTGCAGCGCGCGCGCGACGACGAGGAATCCCATCGAGTTGGCGAGCCCGCAGAGCAGCGATGCCATGACGAACGCAAGCGTGGCCCACGTGAACAGCTTGACCTCGCCGAAGCGGCGCGTCATGTAGCCGGTCAACGGAAGCGCGATCGCGTTGCTCACCGCGAAGGACGTGATCACCCACGTCGCCTGGTTCGAGCTCGCGCCCAGGTTGCCGGCGATCGTCGGCAGCGAAACGTTCGCGATCGTCGTGTCGAGCACCTGCATGAACGATGCGAGCGCAAGCCCGATCGTCGCGAGCGCGAGGTTCGGTGGCCGGAAGCCTTGGGCGGTAGCGGGAGCAGCAGCCATGGATGCCTGTCGAGGTGCCGGTCAGTCGAACTGCCGGAAAACGATGCAAACGCCCGTGCGGTCGAGCACCGCGAACTCGCGCGAGCCCCACGGCCGTCGTCTCACGCGGGAATTGTCGGGATGCAGCAGGTCCGGGCGGCGCGTCGCGATGTCGGCGTGCAGCGTGTCGATCGCGTCGGTCTCGATCGCGAGTTCAGGACGATCACGTGCCGCGAACTCGGGGCTGGCGACCAGATAGGCCTTCGCACCGTATCGCTCCACGACGGCGAGGTCGCCGTCGCGATGCTTCACGTCGAAGCCGAGCCCGTCGACAAACAGGTCGAGCGCCTCGCTCAATGTGTCGAAGAACACCTTCGGCACCAGGCTGTAGCGCGTCGGCGCGTCCCCGCGCATGTCAGCCGCGGCGTCCGGACAGGTTCTGCCGGATGACGGCGTCGATGCGGTCCTGCGCGGCCTTGTCCTGCTGGTCGTACGCGCGTGTGGTCAGCAACGGCTTCTGCGGCGGCGCGCTTGCGAGCACCGGTCCGGTCTGGTCGTGCAGGTTGACGTCGGCGCTAATCGAAAGGCCGATTCGCAGCGGATGCTTCGCGATATCCGCGCCATCCACCGCGATGCGCACCGGCACGCGCTGCACGATCTTGATCCAGTTGCCGCTCGCGTTCTGCGCCGGCAACAGCGAGAACGCGCTACCCGTGCCGAGGCCGAGGCTCGACACGTGGCCGTTGAAGGTCACGCCCTTGCCGTACAGATCCGAATGCAGCTCGACCGGCTGCCCGATGTGCATGCGCGCCAGCTGCGTCTCCTTGAAGTTCGCTTCGACCCACACCTGCTCGAGCGGAATCACCGTCATCAGCGGCTGGCCCGGCTGCACGCGCTGGCCGAGCTGCACGCTGCGCTTGGCGACGTAGCCACCGACGGGCGCGACGATGCCGCCCCGTTGCATCCCGAGGTAGGCGGCGCGTAACTGCGATGCCGCGGCCTGGACCTGCGGCTGGTTCTGCACGGTCGTCGCATCCACCAGCGCCTGGTTGCGCGACAGGCTGCCGCGCG
>NZ_VTRV01000210.1 GCF_008274655.1 Cognatilysobacter lacus
CGGCCACCGTGATCGCGCGGCCGCCCTCGCGTTGCAGCACGCGAACGCGCAGCACGCCGTCGCCGCAGGCGATGTCCAGCCCGTCGCGGCCGGCGCGCACGATCGTGCCGGGTGCGGCGGACGTT
Organism: Cognatilysobacter lacus; assembly: GCF_008274655.1. Classification (GTDB taxonomy): domain Bacteria; phylum Pseudomonadota; class Gammaproteobacteria; order Xanthomonadales; family Xanthomonadaceae; genus Cognatilysobacter; species Cognatilysobacter lacus. The sequence goes on from NZ_VTRV01000210.1 coordinate 126, forward strand.
GTTTCGTCAAGCGCGATCGCACCATGCAAACGCACGCGTTCGTCGGCGATCGTCGCTTCGGTCATCGGCCACGGATTGAACGCGCGCACCTTGTTCGCAAGCTCGCGCGCGGGGCGTGTCCAGTCCAGCCGCGCCTCGGCCTTGTCGATCTTGTGCGCGTAGGTCACGCCTTCTTCCGGCTGCGGCTGCGGCACCGCGCGTATGCCGGCGCGCAGCAGGCCGAGGCCGTCGCGCACGACCTGCGCACCGAGCTCGGCGAGGCGGTCATGCAGCTGTCCGCCGGTTTCGTCGGCGCCGATGGCCAGCGATTGCGAGAGCAGCACCGGGCCGGTGTCCAGCCCCTTTTCCATCTGCATCAGGCAGACGCCCGTCTCGCTGTCGCCGGCCTCGATCGCGCGCTGGATCGGCGCCGCACCGCGCCAGCGCGGCAGCAGCGAGGCGTGCACGTTCCAGCAGCCGTAGACGGGAATGTCGAGCACCGACTGCGGCAGGATCAGCCCGTACGCGACGACGATCATGATGTCGGCGTGCAGCGCGCGCAGCGCGGCCTTCGACACGGCAGCCCGGAAGTTCTCCGGTTGCAGCACGGGAATGCCACGCAGCAGCGCTTCCTTCTTCACCGGCGACGGCGTGAGGCCACGCCCGCGTCCCGCGGGACGGTCGGGCTGCGTATAGACCGCGACCACCTCGTTACGCTGCGCGGCGGCGCGCAGGCAGGGAACGGCGAAGTCGGGCGTGCCGGCGAATACGATGCGCATTGAAAGTGTCGATCCAGCAGGGAACGGCGGAGGATAGCGACCGCGCCGCGACGGCCGTGCGGCGACGCGCGTCAGCCGTGCGGACGGCGCGCGACATCACGCGCGGTCACGGGCAACGGCTCAGGCGCGACGACGCTTGGCGAGCTTCTTGCGCACCATCTCGCGCTTGAGCGGCGACAGGTAGTCGACGAACAGCTTGCCGGCAAGGTGGTCCATCTCATGCTGGATGCAGACCGCGAGCAGGCCGTCGGCCGCCATCTCGAATGCCTCGCCGTCGCGGCCGATCGCGCGCACCTTGATAGCGTTCGCGCGCGTCACGTCGGCGAATATCTCCGGCACCGACAGGCAGCCTTCCTGGTAGACCTGCTCGCCTTCGCGCTCGAGGATCTCGGGGTTGACGAACACGAGCGGCTGCGAGCGGTCGTCGGAGACGTCGATCACCATGAAACGCTCGTGTACGTCGACCTGGCTGGCCGCCAGCCCGATGCCCGGCGCCTCGTACATCGTCTCGAACATGTCGTCGAGGCGGGTCTGGAACGCAGTCGAGGCCACCTGCGCGGCGTCGACCGGCCTGGCGACCGTGCGCAGCCGGGTATCGGGATATTCGAGGATGTCGAGCTTGGCCATGGCGGGGGTCCGGATCACCGCCGCGATGGCGGCGGGGGCGTGGCGGAAGGTCGCGCCACGCGGGAAAAATGGGGGTCACCGTCACAACCACAGGACGGGGCGCCATTCTACCGCCCCGGGGGCATTGCATCGGTCGCAGCGGCGTGGGCTATAGTGCCAGCGCCCTTCAAGGAAGGGGTCGCCTGCTGGGGAATCAGGTTCATGGCCATGCTCAAAACCTTCCGCGCAGTCACGGCTGCCGCGTTGCTCACCGTCGCTGCTTATGCGGTATCGGCGGACCATCCGGATACTTATGTCGTCAAGCGTGGTGACACGCTCTGGGACATCGCCGGGCATTTCCTCAAGCGGCCCTGGCTGTGGCCGGAGATCTGGCAGGCCAACCCGCAGATCCGCAATCCGCACCTGATCTATCCGGGTGACGTGATTTCGCTCGCCTATCTCGACCGCGTTGCGGTCCAGCCCGGTCCGCGCACGGAGGCCCCGGTCACCGGCGTGCCGCTGGCGGAGATCGAGCCGTTCCTCAAGAACCTGCGCGTCGTCGACGAGATCGACGAGCTGCCCTATGTTGTGGGCATCGAGGAAGACCATGACCACGCCATTGGCGGCCAGGTCGTCTACATCAAGGGCGCCGACGCCCAGCCCGGCCAGCGCTGGGCCGTGGTGCGCCCGACCGTGCGTTACTCGCACCTCGACCGCACCCAGTGCTGCGACCTGTTCCATACCGACGACCTGGACTATCGCGGCCGCCGGATCCTGGACGGCGCGAACTTCTGGACCGACACCGTCGTCCCCGACAAGGGCAGCGAGGTGCTGGGCTACGAGTTGATGCAACAGACCACCGGCACCATCAGCCGCGGCATGGTGGGCGGCATCGAGGCGGCGACGCTGGTGCTCGACGGCAACGGTCGCGAAGTCCGCGTTGGCGACCGCCTGATCCCGGTGCAGGCGCAGCCCTACGACCTGCAGTTCTTCCCGCATGCCCCGCGTGCGCAGTTCGAATACGGCCGCGCGCAGGTGTTGGCTGTCGCCGATGAGCTGACCCAGGGCGGCCGCCGCGACGTGGTCGCACTGTCGGTGGGCGCTCGCGACGGCGTCGATAACGGCACCGTGTTCTCGACGTGGCGCGTCGGCTCGACCGCAGTCGACCGCGTACGGATGGGCGAGCGCAGCGAAGATACGGTCGGCCGGGCCAAGAAGGTGCGCCTGCCGGACGAATTCGCCAGCCACGTGATGGTGTTCCGCACCTTCGACAAGGTGAGCTACGGGCTGGTCATGGACGGGATCCGCCCAACGGTCATCGGCCAGGAACTCAAGCATCCGGACGCGTCCTACTGACTGACGTTCGGACTTTTCCTACGCGAACAGACGACGGCGCCCTAGGGCGCCGTCGTCGTTTCCGGGCGACGCTGTCCGGATGCACGAAGCGCTCGCCCTCGCCGTCATTGCCGCCGCCGGTGGCCCCCTCGCGCCACGCCGTGCACTGCTCGACGCAGCGGGGACTGCCAAGGCCGCGCTGGCGGATCCCGCGCGCTGGGGCGCGTGCGGACTGACGGCGGCGCAGATCGCGGCACTTCGCGTGCCACCCGCGACCGCGATCGATCCTGCTCGCGACTGGCTGGACGCCCCCGGCCACCGCGTCATCGGCTGGACCGATCCTGACTACCCGCCTGCGCTCCGCGCCGCCGCGAGCCCACCGATTGCACTGTTCGTCGTGGGCGATCCGAGCCTGTTGTGGCGCCCCGCCATCGCGGTGGTCGGCAGTCGCGGACCGACGCCCGGCGGGACGCGGCTCGCCACCGAATTCGCACGCGCGTTCGTGCGGGCCGGCT
>NZ_VTRV01000211.1 GCF_008274655.1 Cognatilysobacter lacus
GATCTCACCGCAATCGAGCCGCGCCGGGGTCCGCTCTCGTGGCCGATGCGCGCGAACAGCACGCTGCCGCGCGCGTCGGAATACGCATCGAACAAGTCGGCCGCCCGGCGCACGGCGCCGAGGCCGGTGCCGGGGGTGCCTCCGGTCGAGTAGCCGTCGGAGAAGCAGCGCTCCAGGTCCATGCCGGGGCCGTGGTCGATCACCACGACGTCGACCACGTCGCCGGATGCACGCATGTAGATGGAGCCGCGCGCCGCGTGCCGCAGTACGTTCGTGGCGAGCTCGACCGCCGCCAGTTCGAAGCGCCCGCGCTCCACGTCGCCGAGCGCAGCGATCTGCGCGGTGCGCGTCGCGAGTCGGCGCGCGGCGCCGACCTGCGAAGCATCGCCGACCTCGACGGTCGCCCAGCACCCGCCGTCCAGCGTCATCACTGCCATCGCGTGATTACGACGCGCGTGCCCTGTCCCGCCGCGCTCTGGAGTTCGAAATCGTTGACGAGCCGGCGCGTTCCCGACAGGCCGAGGCCGAGGCCGCTGCCCGAGGTCCAGCCATCGGTAAGCGCGAGGTCCAGGTCCGGAATGCCCGGCCCCTGGTCGACGAACGCAAGGCGCAGCCCGCTGCGCGCGCCATTGAGCACGACCGCCCACTGCATGTCGCCGCCGCCGCCATAGACGAGTGCATTGCGCGCGATTTCGCTTGCCGCCGTGACCATCTTGGTCTGGTCGACCAACGAGAACTTCAGGCGCTGCGCGAGCTGCCGAACCGCCTGGCGCGCGAACACGATGTCCTGTTCGTTTCGCAGCGGAAGGACGCCCTCGTCCGTCACGCTCATTGCCAGGCGTCCACATCACGCTCGGCGTGCAGCATGGCCAGTCCCTTCTGGACGTCCAGCGCGGTGCGCACTCCGGGCATCGCGACGCCCAGCTCGACCAGCGTGATCGCCACGGCCGGGCGCATGCCGACCACCACCGTGGCGGCGTCCAGTACGCGCGACATGGCCGAGGTGTCGGCGATGAGGCGTCCGATGAACGAATCGACCATTTCGAGCGCGGAAATGTCGATCACCACGCCGCGCGCTCCGGTCTTCTCGATCATGCACGTCAGGTCGTCCTGCAGCTGCAGGGCGATGCGGTCGTGCATGTCGACTTGGATGGTGACCAGCAGCACGTCACCCATCCGCAGGATCGGGATGCGGTCCACGTCAGGCGCCGCGCGCGGCAGTCTTGCTGAAGGTGAGCCCGTTGCGGGCGAGCGCCAGCGACAGCGCGTCGGCGAGGTTGGCCTTCGTGGTGACGCTGCCGAGGTCGACGCCGAGGTGGACGATCGTCTGCGCGATCTGCGGGCGCACGCCACTGATGATGCACTCGGCGCCCATCAGGCGGATCGCGGTGACCGTCTTGATCAGGTGCTGCGCGACCAGCGTGTCGACCGTTGGCACGCCGGTGATGTCGATGATCGCGATCGACGAGCCGGTGTCGGCGATGCGGGTGAGCAGGGCCTCCATCATCGTCTGCGTGCGGCTGGAATCGAGGGTGCCGATGATGGGCAGCGCGAGGATGCCGTCCCACAGCTTCACGACCGGCGTGGAAAGCTCGAGCAGTTCCTGCTGCTGCCGGTCGATGATGGATTCCCGCATGCGCTGGAACGCGCCGATGCAGCGCAGCGCCAGCCGGTCGATCAGTTGCGTCGCGTCCCACAGCCCGGCGCCGAGCGCCGCCGCATCGTTGCCGGTGCGCTGCTGCAACGCCGCGAATACGGGACGCTTGAGCGAGAGCACGAAGGTCGCCGTCTCTTCGGCGGTAAAGCCCTGCAGGACGCGATCGCGCGCGAACTCATCGAAGAAGCGGTCGAGCGCACCGAAGTCGGCGGTGGTCGTGCCGTCCGGGGCGGTCGAGAGCGAGCCCACGAGCTGCCGCAGCATCTCGGCACCGCTGATCGCAAGCTCCTCCTTCGAAGCGCGCCCTCGCAACGCGCCGGCGCTCTGTTCGAACTCTCGCGCCCAGGCGTCGCGCAGGGAGAGTTCGCCATCGCGGAGGAGAGCCTGCAGCGGTGCGGTCGACATGGTGTGGCCCGGTTGTAAAGGTGGCAGAAGGTAGCACGGGGGTTCGTACGTCCCCGTGCGTGCCACGCGCGGTGAATCAGCGCCCGTAGACCGGCCGGTGCGCCTTCACCGCCATCACCACGCCGAGCCCCGCCAGCAGCGACACGGCGGACGTGCCGCCATAGCTCAGCAGCGGCATCGGTACACCCACCACGGGCAGCAGCCCGGCGATCATGCCGCCGTTCACGACCACGTAGACGCAGAACGCCATCGCCAGCGCACCGGCCAGCATTCGCGAGTAGCCGTCGCGCGCTTCCACGGCGATCCACAGGCAGCGCCCGATCACGAACAGGTAGAGCCCAAGAACGGTGACGACGCCCAGCCAGCCGAACTCTTCGCTGAGGACCGCGAATACGAAGTCGGTGGTGTGCTCGGGCAGGTAGTTGAGGTGCGACTGCGAGCCGTGCATCCAGCCCTTGCCGGTGAACCCGCCGGCACCGATCGCAATTTTCGACTGGATGATGTTCCAGCCGGCGCCGAGGGGATCGGATTCCGGATTGAGGAAGGTGAGGATGCGGTCCTTCTGGTACGGCCGCAGCAGGAAGAACCACGCCACCGGCGCGACGCTCGCCACACCCGCTCCCGCAACGCCAAACCACCACCATGACAGGCCGGCGAGATACAGCACGAACGCGCCGCTCAGTGCGACCAGCATCGCGGTGCCGAAGTCGGGCTGCTTCAGGATCAGCAGCGTGGGTACCGCAATGATGACCGCGGCGGTCAGCGTCACGCGAAGCCCGGGCGGCAGGGGTCGGCGATTGAGGTACCAGGCCACCATCATCGGCAGGCTCAGCTTGAGCACTTCCGACGGTTGGAAATAGAACACGCCCAGGTTGATCCACAGGTTCCCGTGCTTGCCGCGACCGATCACCAGCACGATCAGCAACGGCACGATCGACGCGGCGTAGATATACGGCGTCCAGTTGCGCAGCTGGTTGGGCTGCATGCGCGACAGTGCCCACATCGCGGCGAGGCCGAGGCCGTAGTGCGCGGTGCGCGCGATGACCATGTGCGCGGAGCCGTCGGCTGCGCTGTAGATCACCGCGAGGCCGATCGCCATCAACGCAAGCAGCGCGGCGAGCAACGGCAGGTCGACGGTGCGCGTCGCGCGGTAGACGAGGTCGAACAGCCAGCGCAACAGGATCATCGCGCACCCGCCTGCAGCGCGCGGAGCGTGAGCAGCGCCTTGCGTGCCGCTGCCTGCCCGCGCACCTGCGCGGCGG